>CAMYWP010000149.1 GCA_947302825.1 uncultured Bacteroidales bacterium | reverse complement strand
GAATGTTCAAAAGTTTTATCGTGTGGCCTTCGCGCTTGCAGGCGTGAAGGCTTTTACGTAAGTTTGCAGTAGTGAGACTATAACCAATTTTCAATATTTTATGAAGAAATTTTTCCTGTTTAGCATTGCTGCCCTGTGCGCTGCTTCCCTGATGGCTCAGCCCAAACTAAACAAGGACAGCATTGACGCTGTCCTCAAGGCCATGACACTGGAAGAGAAAGCCACGCTGGTAGTAGGTGGCGGCTGGGGCTCCATGACCGCCGGTTCCCTCACTGCTTCCGACGCCTCCCTGGTTTCCGGCGCTGCCGGCACCACCCGCGCCATCGATCGGCTGGGCATCCCCAACACCGTGCTGGCCGACGGCCCTGCCGGTCTTCGCATCAATCCCACCCGTCCCGGTACGGACCAGACCTTCTACTGCACCGGTTTCCCGGTGGGTACCGTGCTGGCTTCCACTTTCAACACCGACCTGGTACAGAAACTCACTACCGCCATGGGTGAAGAAGTGAAGGAATACGGCGCCGACGTTCTCCTGGCCCCCGGTCAGAACCTGCACCGCAACCCCCTCTGCGGCCGTAACTTCGAATATTTTTCCGAGGATCCCTACCTGGCCGGCAAGATGAGCGCCGCCTATGTGAAGGGTATCCAGAGCAACGGCGTGGGCGTTTCCATCAAGCACTTCGCCGCCAACGACCAGGAAGTAAACCGCATGCAGAACGACAGCCGCGTGAGCGCCCGCGCCCTGCGTGAAATGTACCTCAAGAGCTTCGAAATCTCCGTAAAGGAGGCCGATCCCTGGACCGTGATGAGCTCCTACAACAAGCTCAACGGGGAATTCACCCAGCAGAGCCACGGCCTGCTCACCACCATCCTGCGCGATGAATGGGGCTTCAACGGCATCGTGATGACCGACTGGGGCAACAAGGAAGGCACCGTGAAGGCTGTCATCGCCGGCAACGACCTCATGGAACCCGGTATGCAGAACGAGATCGACCGCATCGTGGCCGCCGTGAAGGACGGTTCCCTGCCCGTGGCCGATCTGGACCGCAACGTACGCCGCATGCTGGAATACATCGTCCGCACTCCCCGCTTCCAGGGCTACAAATACAGCAACAAGCCCGACCTCGCCGGCCACGCCCGGCTGGTTCGCGAAGCCACTCCGGAAGGCCTCGTACTCCTTGAAAACAACGGCGCCCTGCCTTTCTGCAAGTGCACCAAGAAGGTGGCCCTTTACGGCACCGGCTCCTATGACTTCATCGCCGGCGGCACCGGTTCCGGTAACGTGAACAAGGCCTACACCCGCAACGTGGCCGAAGGCCTGCGCGTGAATGGCCTGGAGGTGGACAGCGACATCGAAACCTGGTACCAGCAGTACATCGCCTTCACCAAGACCCAACTCCGCAACAACACCGAAGGCAACGGCCTGGGCATCCTCCTGGGAGACCCCGTGGTTCCGGAGATGGAAGTGTCCCGCAGCTTCATCCAAAGGAAAGAAAAGGCCACTGACATTGCCGTATTCACCATTTCCCGTAACGCCGGCGAAGGCGACGACCGCAAGGCCGCCGACGGCGACTGGACCCTCACCGGTCAGGAGCGCGAAATGCTCCAGATCCTGGCCGACGTATACCACGCTGCCGGCAAGAAGCTGGTTGTGGTGCTGAACATCGGCGGTGTCATCGAGACCGCTTCCTGGAAGAACATCCCGGATGCCATCCTGCTGGCCTGGACTCCCGGTCAGGAAGGTGGTTACGCCGTGGCCGACGTCCTCACCGGCAAGGCCAACCCTTCCGGCAAGCTTCCCATGACCTTCCCCGTAGCTTATCTGGACATCCCCTCCTCTGCCAACTTCCCGTACGACTATAAGGGTGGCAACTCCATCGACCTCGCAGCCCTCATGGGCGGCGGCTTCGCCCCCCGCAATCTCCGCAAGGATATTGACTACACCAACTACGCCGAAGGCATCTGGGTAGGTTACCGCTACTTCACCACTGCTGGCAAGAACGTGAGCTATCCTTTCGGCTACGGCCTCAGCTACACAACCTTCGCTTACAGCAAGCCCGTGGTGAAAGTGGCCAAGGACGGCAGCGTAACCGCCAGCATCACCGTGACCAACACAGGTAAGGTGGCCGGCAAGGAAGCCGTTCAGCTGTACATCACCGCCCCCGACGGCGGCCTGGTGAAACCCGCCTGCGAACTCAAGGCCTTTGCCAAGACCAAAGAACTGGCCCCCGGTGAAAGCCAGGTACTCACCCTGAACGTGGATCCTTACACCCTGGCCTCCTTCAACGAAGCCACCAGCGCATGGGAAATGGCCGCCGGCAACTACACCGCCCACTTCGGCGCTTCCGTGGCCGATATCCGCGCCACCGCCGCCTTCAAGCAGGCCAAGGCCCAGAACTGGTCCGTGAACCCGGTGTGCCTCCCCGCCGAGCCCGTCAAGGAGATCGCGGTCAAGTAAGCCCGTGGAGACAACTGGCTGGTTCACAGCCGATTACAAAAAATCGATTGGCCGATAAAGACCAATCGATTTTTTGTTACTCTCTAACAATCAAACACTTACCTCCACGCAGCTAAGTAGGCATCAAAAGCTTCACGATAAGCATCGGACACATGGAGCAGAGATGGACCTACTTTGAGGTCTCCTCCGGCGCTCACGGAACTGATATGAGACAATGCCACAATGAAGGAACGGTGGATCCGCATGAAATCCTGCGCAGGAAGGAGTTCCTCCACGGCTTTCATGGTCATGTGCGTCACCAGGGGTTCGCGGGAGCTGGCCAGATGGAACATCACATAGTCCTTCATACCTTCAACATAAAGGATATCGGCCAGTTCTACCTTGCGGAGCACGCCTTCCACTTTCAGGAAGACCGCAGTTTTCTCCGAAGGGGCCTGGGTCGCGGCAGCGTCTTTAAGCGCGAACCACTCCTGTGCTTTCTGTACGGCCTCCAGGAACTTCTGGTAGCGGATGGGCTTGAGGAGGAAATCCAGGGCACTCACTTCATAGCTTTCGAAAGCGTACTGCTTAAAGGCTGTGGTAAAGATCACGCGGGTATCGGCCGGGAGCATCCTGGACAGTTCCATTCCGTCCAAATCCGGCATCTGGATATCCAGGAACACCAATTCCGGTGCCTGGGACTGGATGGCCGACAAAGCCTCCACCGGATCGTTGAAGGAAGCCAGCAGTTGCAGCTGCGGGGTACGCGCCACAAAAGCCTCCAGCATTTTCACTGCCAGGGGCTCGTCGTCCACCACTATGCACTGCAAAGTCCTCATACCTTCAAACTGACTTCAACGGTGTAGGTGCTGTCATCGGCCTGCTGTTGATACGTGTATCGGCCGGGATAGAGCAGTTCCAGGCGGCGTTTCATATTCTCCAGGCCGATACCGGAGCCAATGTGGTCACTCCCCTGCTTCTCAAAGAGCGAATTCTGGCACTGGAACAGCAGCTTGCCGTCGGCGTAATGCATCCCGATGCGCACGAACGACGGGTAGCGGGCGTTCACCCCGTGCTTGAAAGCATTCTCTACCAGCGAGATGAACAGCAGCGGCGCCACTTCCACAGACTGCTGCGGCCGCTCCAGCGCTTTCTCCACTTTCGTTAGTTCGTTGCATCGCAGGGCCATCAGGTCTATGTAATTGTCCATGAACTCCATCTCCGCCGTCAGGGGCACTTTATCGGCCTCACTGTCATAGAGTGCATAGCGCAGCAGGTCACTGAGCTGGCCGATGCTTTCCTGCGCTTTGTCAGGGTCGATCTGTGTGAGCGAAGAGATGTTGTTGAGCGTATTGAAGAGAAAATGCGGATTCAGCTGGTGTTTGAGCCAGGTCAGTTCGGCCACCACCGTCTCGTTGGCGCGCATAATCCTGCGCAAGCCCACGGCAATGACAATCATCAGCAGCTGGACGAAGACCCGGATCAGGATGGAGCCCACGTACATTGCCCACATATTCCGCTGTCCGAACTGCTCCACCACCTCCTGGGGAAACTCAATGGGGCGCTTGTCCAGATAATCCCATAGCAGCCATCCCACGATGATGGCACCGTTAATGACATAGAACCACGGGGCGCGTCCGCCGTGCAACAGCTTGGGGACCAGCAGATAGTAATTGAGACTGTACAGGACAAAAGCCGGCAAAAGCAGCATAGCGCCGACCGTAAAGACCTTGATGGCCTGTTCCATGGAACCGGTCATAGTGCCGGTCACGATGGAGGGAACCAGAAAAACACCAGCCCAGACAACGATCTGGGTGGTGTTGATAATCAGATTCCTGCGGTTCTTCGTTTGCATACTCTACAAAGATAGGAAAATTATTGCATTAGTACGGAACTCATACTTTCGGCAGTGGTGCTGCTGTTCAGCTGATCCTCGTTCTCGATGCCGCGGCGGGCTTTCTTGGTCCGGTAGTTCCCCTGCTTGCCGAAGCTCCAGCTGATCTGGAAAGTAACGGTGGCGGCAGGAATGGTGGTGGAGCTGGTGGAAGTGAAGCCGGTGCCTTTCGTATAGGAATTCATATGCATCTTGAGGTCCTTGCCCATGGGCAGCATTCCGTTCAGGGACAGGCTCAGGCGGTCGTCCAGGAAGCTCTTGGTGAGGCCCAGCATACCCATGGACATGCCCGTGGAGTAGCCCTGCAGGGAGATGCGGCGACCCATGGTCATCACATTGGCGCTCAGGCGCAGGTCCCAGGGCAGCGTCTGCTGCACGCCGGCTATGATCCGGTAGTCCCAACCGCTGTTCTGCTGGTTCAGCACCTCGCTGCGGATATCGGAATCCCCTACTCCACCGTTCAGCATGATGCGGGTCTTGTTGGTAGGATTCCACATCACATAGGCGTTCAGTCCCGTGTTGCTGTT
>CAMYWP010000148.1 GCA_947302825.1 uncultured Bacteroidales bacterium | reverse complement strand
AAAGAAAACATATCGGTGTACCGAAAAAAGAAACGTTTACTTTCAAAAACGGCAATGGAGGGCTGTGGAAGGCCGATTATCCGTTTTTTCTCATCGGCCCTGGAGGCGTTCGCGCTGGAGCCAGGCGGTGGGAGAGAGGCCCAGGGCGGCGCGGAAGACGCGGTTGAAGGTGGCGATGCTGGGGATGCCGCTGGATTCGGCCACGGCCTGCAGGGTCCATTCCGGATGCTGCAGCATGAGCCGGCAGGCATACTGCACCCGCTTGCGGTTCACATAAGCGGGCAGGTTCCGGCAGCCGCTGTACACCTGAATGAGCCGCCCCATCCGGTTCTTCTCTATGCCCAGCAGCCCGCACAGGCGTTCCCGGTCCAGCGTGGGGTCCAGGTACAACTGCTCCCCGTCCAACAAGGCCTCCAGTTGCAGGAACAAGGCATAATCCGGGTCATGGGGACGGGCATCCGGCGAGCCAGGGGCAACAGAAGGCGCATCCGGGGCCGACAAGCCCCGCAGCCGACGGTTCTGCACCAGCAAGGCCAGCGAAAAACCCGCCAGCAACCCGCACAATATGCCCAGCACCCAGATCATATCCCCCGCATGTTTTCCAGATAAACGGAAGGCGACACGCCCGTTACCCGACGGAATTGTCGCCAGCCGGTGGAATAGTTCCGGTAACCGGCCTCATAGAAAAGCGGCTCCAGCAGCAAGGAGGAATCCCCCTCCAGCTGGTCCAGGATGAAAGAAATGCGACGTTCCCGCAGGTCCCGGGAAAAGGTGGTCCCGTGTGCACGGTACAGCCTTGTAAGCGTGGTCCGGTTGGTGTGCAGTTCCCGGCTCAGGCGGTCCAGACACAGCTCCGGGTCCTTCCAGAGCGCCTCCTTTTCCATGGTCCGGCACAGGGAAAGCCACAAGGGACTCTCCTCCGTCACCGGCGGAGGGGTCTTACGAAGACGCCGAAGCAAACGCAACATGCCGTTCCGCGGGTCCGGGCTCCGGGGACCGGCTGCAAGCCAAACAAAAGAAGTGTGGAGCCCTTCCGCATTCCAAAATCCAGGTTCGGCAAAACCCTCGGTACAGAACACGTACGAAAACCCCACACTTGCCTGATATAAAGGCGGATACGAGGCTCCGACATCTATACCAAAACAAGCATAGCGCTTTTGACGCCGCCCGTACCTACAAATTTGCCGATTTGGATTTTGGGCAACGCGAAAAACACTTCGCTAAATATTAAAGGGTCCCGATGAGGGGACCCAACAAAGATACAAATATTTTTATGAAAATTGTCCTACCGGGCAAAGGCATAACTGAAGCCTTGGATACGGTCCCAGGCCCCGCGGGTGAAATCCGGCACCTCTACCGGCATGCTGCCGTTTTCCAGCGAGATGCGGGAGAGTTCCGTGACGCAGCACCATTCGGCCAGGTCGTACACGTCCATGTCCAGCGGCAGGCCATTATTCAAGCAGTAAATGAGCCGATAATCCATGAGGAAATCCATGCCGCCATGGCCGCCCACTTCCTTGGCCAGGGCCACCAGTTCGGGAGTAAGGATGGGATTATTATACTGTGCCATAAGCGCTTGCAGCTCTTCTCCCCTATAGGTTTTCTCTCCGGCCAGGTTCTGGTAATCCACGTTTTCCACCCCCTCTTTCCGCAGGCAGATGCCCTGAGTGGGATACTTCTCAGCATAGCCGTCCGTACCCACCAGCTGGTACATGCGGCTGTACGGGCGCGGCGTCATGACGTCGTGCTCCAGGAGGATGGTCTTGCCTTTGGCGGTACGCAACATGGTGGTGGTAACATCTCCGTGCTGGAAATCGGTGCAGGATTCACCGGTAGCGGCCTCCACGTGCTTGGGACCGTTGAAAGGCTTGGTATCCATGGCCACCAGCGTGGTGAGTTTGTCTCCACGATGGATGTTCAGCGCCTGGCAGATGGGGCCGAATCCGTGCGTGGGATAGAGGTCTCCGCGATGCGTCCGGTTGAAGTCCAGCCGCCAGTTGTTCCAGTACTCTTTCCAAAACGGATCCAGGTTGTGGTTATAGGCGCCTTCGGCATGGATAATCTCGCCGAAAACGCCCGCCTGGGCCATTGTAAGGGCAGTTAACTCAAAGAAGTCATAGCAGCAGTTCTCCAGGATCATGCAGTGCCGGCGGGTGCGCTCGGAGGTGTTCACCAGGTCCCAGCAGGCCTCCAGGCTTTCGGCCGACGGCACTTCGATGGCCACATGCTTTCCCTGCTCCATGGCATAGAGCGCCACGGGCACATGGTGCACCCAGTCGGTGCAGATATACACCAGATCCACCGACGGATCCTCGCACAGCGCCTTGTAGGATTCTTCCAACCCGCTGTATCCCTTGGCCGATATGCCCTTGCCGGCCAGATAGTCCACGCTGCTCTGCGTGCGGTCTTCCTCCACGTCGCACACGGCCGCGATATGGCAGCCCGGCACGAAGGAAAGGCGCTGCACGGCGCTGCTGCCGCGCATGCCCAGTCCCACCACGCCGATGCCTACATCGGCGATGGGATCGGCGGCAAACTGCAGCATATCCTGCTGTCCGGCGGGTCGCTCCGGCACCGGCAGCTGAATCACGGAAGAAGTCTTGCTCTGGCAGGCGAATAACAGTCCTGCCGTGGCCAAAAGGAGGAATAACTTTTTCATAAGATATTATTTATTAATTGTCTGCATAGCGAATATCGGCCGCCTCCTGGCCGTCCAAAGTAGTGAAGGCACAGGTGAACATCCATTTCACCAGCCGATAGCGTCCTGTGGTAAAATTCCCCACCGGCAGTTTCACCAACACCGTATTCCATCCTTTATTTAAAGTGATGGTGGAAGCAGGAGCCAGTATTTCCGAGCCATTGATCCAAAGCCGGCTGTGCCGCCAGTCCCAGGCGCCGGGAGGCGGGGGCACATCCCGCTCCGACCGGCTGCAGTTCTGTGTTTCAAAAATGAGCCCCACCTCCTGCACGCGGGCGCTGTATACCCGCGTACGCGCATAGACCGTACTGTTAACCTGAGGGTCCGCAATGGCGCCCGCCACCACGGAAGGGCCCCAGACATGCCGGAGATAGATGCCGGAACCCGTAACAGTACAGGCCGATTCCCACTCCCCCTGTTCCGGCGGAAAAACCGCCTCCAGATTGCCCTCATTGGGATATACCGGCGACAATTCCCAGCGGGCATTCCCCTGCCGGACATAAGGAACGGGAACGCCCTTCAGCAGGGTTCCCTTGAAATAGAGCAACCGGTTTTCAAAGTCCAGGAAATCTTCCCGCGCAGGACCATCGGCCGGTAAAACCGTCCCGAACTCTTTATAATATTGGTGTCCCCCGCCCCGCCAGGCTCTATCGGCCAGGGCCAATGCATTCGCGTAGAGGTTGTTGTCGCGCAGCATGGGGCCTTCCTCATAGCATTCGTCGTTCCAGAGGCACAGCACGGCGCCTTTCATTTCGGCCGTCTCTTCATCTACATCGCCGATCCGGCTGGTTTGCAGGCCGATGATATCGCCGAAAAGGTCGTAGTGATTGATGTAGTGCAGGCGGCTGTCCACGGCCACTGTGCCCTCCTTCGGGAAGGCCCGCGAAGTCCAGAGCTGCATGCCGTCAATTTCGCCCGGACCATAGGGATAGCCGGGCGCCCACGACAGCGCCTTGCGGCCGCGCGATCGCACGTGGGCCACCATTTCCGGCACAAAAGTAGGGTCTGTGAAATCCACTTCATCGGTGCCCAGGTGGATGTATTCGGAGGAGAAAACTTCCAGGGCCTCGTCCAGTAAATCCTTTACAACCTGCTTTCCCTGAGGCGTTTGCATGCCGAATCCCATAGCCCGCTCAAAGGCATCGCTATGTCCGGGCATATCCAGTTCCGGTATCAGTGTCACGCCCCGCTCACGGCAGTAAGCGTCCAGGGAGCGCATCTGCTCCTGCGTATAGTAAAGTCCCGGCAGCCGCGTCATGCTTTCGGCCGCATTGAGCTGTGGATACTTCTTGCTCTCCAGGCGCCAGGCTTCCCGTTCCGTCAAATGCAGATGCAGTACATTGAGCTTGCACTGCGAGAAAATGTCCACTTCCCGGTACAATTCCTCCAGGGACACATAGGTGCGTCCCACATCCATCATCCAGCCGCGTACGCGAAAAGAGGGCCAGTCGGTGATGCTGCAGCGCGGAATGCGGCCGTCCTGCGTCAGCTGACGCAGCGTCTGCCGGCCGTTCCACAGGGCGTGCTCCGTCACCGCCTCCAATCGGATACTGTCCTTTTCTACCATCAGCCGATAAGCCTCCTCCTGGTTGGCGGCCTCAGGAATGGCCGCCACCAACTTTTCGGCCACCGGAGTATCGGCCCTCACCAAGCCCTTTTCCCATTTCACTTCCTTGGGCAACGGCAGCAGGACGGGCGAAACCGCCTGTGAGCAGGAGGCCAGCATCAGGAATGAGGCGAGAATGAGGAAGCGTTTCATCGGGTGTAAAAGTCTATCATTCTGATGATTGCACGGGTGCATACCGGGCAGAAACGCTCGCACTCGTTGGTTTTCATACGGCAGTCAGGAGCAGGCCGATACACACCCTTGGACTGGTAGCCGCCGCCTTCGTACAGGCCGGCGCCCTCGTCCATTAAATCGGCCCATTTGGAACTGAAATCCTTGAGCGTAGTGAGGTTGGGCTCCCAGGGTTCCGTGTCCGCGGGGTATTGGCTCTCGAACTGGTCGTCGTAATAATACTCATCCCCCAGACCGCCGAAAGCATGGCCGAATTCATGCACCAGCACGGGCACGAAGGTGGGATGGTCGCTGTTCATGATGGTAATGCTGTTGTAGATGCCGCCCCCGCCGTAATTCGCGGTATTGGCCAGCACAATCACCTGCTCGAACGGCACGGTGCCGATGAGGTCCCACACCCGCCAGATGGCCGATGTGGTGAGATAGCGGTTGCTGTAGAAAGTGTCGAAATGGCTGGAAAC
>CAMYWP010000147.1 GCA_947302825.1 uncultured Bacteroidales bacterium | reverse complement strand
ACGAACCTTCCATCGGCCTGCATCCCCGGGATACGGACCGGCTCATTGCCGTGCTCAAACGCCTGCGCGACATTGGCAATACCGTGGTGGTAGTGGAGCACGATGCAGAGATTATCCGGGCGGCCGACTGCCTGATTGACCTGGGCCCCCGGGCCGGCGTGAACGGCGGCGAGGTGGTGTTCCAGGGCGATCCTTCAAAGGTGTCCGGGGCCACTGAACGGTCTCTGACGCTGCAATACCTGGCGGGCGTCCGTAAGCAATATGTTCGGGAGAAGAACCCCTGGCGCTATTCCATTACCGTACAGGGGGCCATGCAGAACAACCTCAAGGACATTGACGTACAGTTCCCGCTGAATGCCTTTACGGTGGTCACCGGCGTTTCCGGCAGCGGCAAGAGCTCTCTGGTAGGCGATATCCTGTATCCTGCCATGCACCGGCTCCTGAACGAGACAGGCGACCTTCCCGGAACCTTCAAAGGCCTCGCCGGCGACTTAAGCCGCATCTCCCGGGTAGAATACGTGGACCAAAATCCTATCGGCCGGAGTTCCCGCTCCAACGCCGTTACCTATTTAAAAGTTTACGACGATATCCGCAAGCTCCTGAGCGACCAGCAGTATGCCCGCATCAACGGCTTCACACCCAGTTATTTCTCCTTCAACCAGGACGGCGGACGCTGCCCGGAATGCCAGGGCGACGGCTTCGTGAAAATCGGCATGCAGTTCATGGCCGATGTAACCATGGTCTGCGAAAGTTGCGGTGGTAAGCGCTTCAAGCCCGAAATCCTGGAAGTTCGTTACCAGGGCCTGAACGTGGACGATATCTTGAATATGAGCGTGGACCAGGCCATTGCCTTCTTCCGCGCGCAGAAGGAACCGGCAGCCCAGACCATTGCTGGCAAACTGCAGCCCCTGGTGGATGTGGGTTTGGGATATATTAAGCTGGGACAGCCTTCCAGCACGCTTTCCGGCGGTGAAAGCCAGCGCATCAAGCTGGCCTATTTCCTCTCGTTGGCCGAAGGAGGCCGGGAGCGTATCCTGTTCATCTTCGACGAACCCACCACCGGCCTGCATTTCTACGATGTGGAAAAACTCCTGCGGGCGTTTGACGTGCTTATCGGCAAGGGACACACGGTGATTGTGGTGGAACACAACCTGGACGTGATCCGCAGCGCCGACTGGGTCATCGACCTGGGACCGGATGCCGGTGACCGGGGCGGGGAAGTGGTGTTTGCCGGAACGCCGGAACGCCTTGTGGCCGAAGGAGATACGTTCACAGCCCAATACCTGCGTGTATGAAGCGGATAGCAGCCCTCACCATGGTCCGCAACGACGACTTCTACCTGCGCAAGTGGGTGGAATATTATGGTGGACAGTTGGGCAAAGAGAATCTGTATATCTTTTTTGACGGACTGGACCAGTCCATTCCTCCTTTCTGTGAAGGTACCCATAGCGTCTGCCTCCCCAAAGTGGGTACGGATGTGGTCTCCAACGACAAAGGGCGGGTAGCGGTTCTGAGCGCCAAGGCGGCCGAATTGTTTGCCGCGGGCTATGAACTGGTGATTGGCACAGATGCCGATGAGTATCTGGTTCCGGACCCGGAACTGGGGAAAAGCTTGCCGGCTTTCCTGTCCGGCCTGGACATCCGGGGCTGTGCTTCGGCCCTGGGTTTGGATGTGGGACAGAAACTGGGCGAGGAGGATGCCATCCGCGAGACGGAGCCTTTCCTGAGCCAGCGGCATTATGCCCAGTTGGGCACACGCTACACCAAAGCCTGTATCCTGGCGGAACCTTTGGAATGGGGGAGCGGCTTCCACCGGGTGCGTGGTCACAACTTCCATATTGTCAAGGATTTATACCTGTTCCATCTGGGGTATTTCGATATGGAGCGCATTCAGGCGCGTTTTCAGGATCAGGACCGCCTGGCCCTGGGTTGGGAGCGGCATCTGAAGAAACGTTCCCGTACCATCCGGCTGGTCACCCGCCTGAAAGCCAGGGATTTCCAACGTTGGACTTGTTGGGCCCGGCGCTGTCAGACCCTGTTGCGTCCGCCGTATGCCTGGAACAAACCGGGTATGCTGGGCCTGAAAATCATTGTCCGGATTCCGGACCGTTTTCAGCATTTGCTATAAGGGTTTCTGCCTTAGCCAGAATACTTTCTACGGAGATGTCCCTTAGACAGGGGCAGCCTCCCAGGCGGCATTTCCCTTCGCCGTACACGCTGCAAGGGCGGCAGGGGAGATCCAACTGGAGGTAATTGCGAGAAGGATCGGCTCCCCAGGCCGAATAGCCCACGGCAGGATGCGTAGAACCCCAAATAGCCAGCAGGGGCGCTCCAGCCAGCGAAGCCATATGCATGGCCGAGGAATCCATGGTAATGATGAGGTCCAGATGAGCCATCAGGGACACCTCGCCGGCCAGGTCGGTTTTCTTGAAAACGGGAACCACGTTGGGGCAGGCCGATGCCATGCGCTGGCAGAAGGCCAGTTCCTCGCCGCCGCCGGAGAAAAGGAATACCTTGTCAAAGCGGGCGGTCAGTGCTTTCACCAGCTCCGTGCGCTGGGGCTCCGGATAGATCTTCAGCTCCGAAGCGGCGAAGGGCGCGTAGCCCACCCATCGGCCTGTCTTTTCACCGAAAACGGCGGGCAGGGGCGCTTCCCAGCGGGCGGGTGCCGGCGGTTCTACGGGATAACCCAATTCGGCGAAAACATCGCAGAAGCGCAGCACGTTATTCTCCAGCCAGACCATTTGTTTGTTGCGGGGCCGCAGCAGGGGACGGCGCTGGGCATAGCGTTGCCGATATTGGGCGCAGGGGACGCCCCGGAGGCCCATGACCAGGCGCACCAGCTTGCCACGAAACTCGTTGCGGAGGTCGGCTACGCAGTCCGGCTGTGCGGTGCGGATATCCTTCAATAGCTTGCGAAAGCCTTTGATTTCAATGAATTGCAACCCTTCAATACCGGTGAAGAAGGCCGGCATGCGCGGCTTGGTGGCAATGACGATTTCCAGTTCCGGATAGGTCTGACGCAAAGCCCGTACTGCATGGACCAGCATGGCTACGTCGCCGATTCCGGCGCTCCGGAGGATGAGCATGCGGGCCATTACTTCTTGGCGTAGAGCACCGGATTGGTGTCGGTGTCGTTGTACATCTTCATCTGCTTGTACACCTTCATGCGTTTGGTGCCGGCGGAGAGGTCTTCCAGCAGTTCGGAGATGGACTGCGTAAGGTCTTCCCGCTGGGTAAGCAGCACCTGCAGTTTCGCGGCGCAACGGGCGCGGTGGTCGGCCGATGCATCGGTACGCGTGGCCTCGGCCTGCATGTGGTAGATTTTCAGCGCCAGGATGGAGAGCCGATCGATGGCCCAGGCGGGCGTTTCCGTGTTTACGCGGGCATCGGCCTTAGGCGTAACATCCTGGAACTGTTGCAGATAATACGAGTCGATGTATTCCACCATGTCGGTACGGTCCTGATTGGACTTGTCAATGCGGCGCTTGATAGCCAGGGCTTCCACCGGCTGGATGTCCGGGTCGCGGATAATGTCTTCCAGATGCCACTGAACGGTGTCGATCCAGCATTTCTGATAAAGCAGGAATGCCAGGGAGCCTTTTTCGTAGGGATTGGGGCAGGGGGTGTCGATGTTGTCGGTGGTATGATAATCGGCTACGACATTGTCGAACAGCCGGTTGAATTCGGAGGGCTTCATGCTACATCATTTCTTGGTAAATCTTCCAATACGCGCTGGCGGCCTTGTCCCAGGTGAAACGTGACAAATGGGCGTCGATGGCCGTCCGGGACAGATTCGCCTGCAAACCTTGTTCCAAAAGGGCCTGCATGGCCTCGGGTTGGAATTGGTGGTCGAAATAAAAAACGCAGTCCCCGCCCACTTCGGGCAGCGAGGTGCGGTCCGAGCAAAAGACTGGCTTGTAATACTGCAAGGCCTCCAGCACAGGCAGGCCGAAACCTTCGGCCAGGGAAGGGAAGAGAAAGGCTTCGCAGTGCTGCATGTACCAGTGTTTTTCGGCGGTATGCACCGGGCCGATAAACTTGACCCGCTCTTCCACTTTCCAGCGGCGCGCTTCCCGGAGAATCTCCTCTGCGTAGGCCTTGTCTTCCACAGGGCCGGCGACAAGGAGGTCCATATCATTATTGGCCAGCAGGGCCGGGAGCACATGCACGTTTTTATTGCGGCAGATGCGGTTGATATTCAAGAGGAAAGGCCGATCAGGAACCACGGCGGGCGCCTGTACATTGGAGGGGCAGGCTTCGGTTCCGTTGTATACCACATCCACGGACTTTCCCTGGGTGTCGAAATGGGCCAGGATATCCCTTTTGGCCGATTCCGAGATGGTGACAATGCGCGTGGCGCGACGGATGGCCTGCTGGTACAGCATCCGGTGATGCGTCCGTCTGAGCGCCGATTCCTGCATGTGCATGAAGTTCACATCGTGGATGGTGACGAGTACTGGAATGCGGCGGGAACTGGGCCAATACTTGGACTGCTGGCTGGAACTGTGCCACAGGGCGGTATCGCTGGGTACAGGCAGGTAAAACTTGTGGGAGGAGCGCCAAGGCAGATAGTCTACCGACGGGCCGAAACTTCCTTCGAAAGATTCTGGAACATAGAGCGATAGCCGAGGGCCATCCGAGGGCGCTTGTTTCACCAGGGCGCGGGCCAGGTTGCTACAGTAACTGTGGAAACCGGTAAAGGGCTTCCGCAGTTGCTCACAGTCGAATACAAGGGTCCTCATGAGGCGCAAAGGTAAAAAAAAAGGCGGTTTTTCTAAAATTTATCAGTACTTTTGCCATACGATGAAAGGAATAGTACTCGCCGGCGGTTCCGGCACCCGGTTGTACCCCATTACCAAAGGGGTTTCAAAGCAGCTGCTTCCCATCTACGACAAGCCCATGGTATAATATCCCGTGAGCGTGCTCATGCTGGCGGGAATCAGGGACATCCTCATTATC
>CAMYWP010000146.1 GCA_947302825.1 uncultured Bacteroidales bacterium | reverse complement strand
TGTCGGCAATCACTTCACCCACTTCCGGAACGGCCAGCAACTCTTCGCGGGTTGCAGCCTGCAGCGCTTCGATGCTGCCGAAGTGACGGGCCAGGTCGCGGGCGGTAGTTTCGCCCACATAGCGGAGTCCCAGGGCAAAGAGCACCCGCTCGAAAGGCACTTTTCGGGAATCGGCCAGGCTTTGCAGGAAGCGGCGGGCGCTGCGTTCCTTCCATCCTTCCAGTTGCAGGAGCTGATATTCCTTCAAAACGTATAAATCGGCCGGGGTGCGAACCAACTGTAGGTTATACAGTTGCTCCACGGTGGCTTCACCGGCCAGCACATTCATGGCCTTGCGGGAAAGGAAATGCAGGATCTTGCCCTTGATCTGGGTGGGACAGCCGGCCGAATTAGGGCAGAACCAGCGGGCTTCGCCTTCCGGCTTCACCAGGGGAGTACCGCAGTCCGGGCAGTTGGCCGGGAAAACGGGCCTGACGGCACCGGGAGCCCGTTTTGAGGGTTCCACCGCCGTAATCTTGGGGATGATTTCGCCGCCTTTTTCCACATAGACCCAGTCGCCTTCGTGCAGGTCCAGGCTGCGCATCTGGTCTTCGTTCACCAGGGTGGCGCGCTTGACCATGGTGCCGCTCAGCAGCACGGGTTCCAGATTGGCAACGGGCGTAACAGCACCTGTCCGGCCCACCTGATAATCGATGGATAGCACGGGAGTACAGGCTTGTTCGGCCTTGAATTTATAGGCCACGGCCCAGCGAGGGCTCTTGGCTGTATAACCCAGCTGCTGCTGGTAGGCCATTTCGTTGATCTTGATCACAATGCCGTCCGTGGCGTAAGGGAGTTGCTTGCGCGCCGTGTCCCAATGGGCGATGAAGGCCTCGATTTCGTCGATGCTGTGACAGATCCTGCGCTGGTCGGAAACGGGGAGACCCCAGGAGGAGGCCGCCTTCAGGGCGTCGTCGTGGGTAGGGAAGTCCACCTGCCCGGCGGGAATATGGTACAGCGTGCACAAAAGGCCGCGCTTGCCCACTTCTTCCGGATCCTGGAGTTTGAGCGAACCGCTGGCGGCATTGCGGGGATTGGCAAAAAGCGGTTCCTCGTTCACCTCACGCTCATGGTTCAGCTGGTCGAAGGATTCGTAAGGCATCAGGATTTCCCCGCGGATTTCGAACTCCTTGGGCCAGCCCATACCCTGCAACTTCTCCGGAATGTTGGCTATGCGGCGGGCGTTACGGGTCACATCATCGCCCACCACACCATCGCCACGGGTTAAGGCCCGGAACAATACGCCATTGCGGTAAGTGAGGCAGATGGCCGTTCCGTCGAACTTCAGTTCACAACTATAAGTAAAGCTGGTGTCCAGGGTCTTGGCAGCCCGCTGGGCGAATTCTTCCACCTCGCCGATGGAATAGGTATTGGCCAGCGACAGCATGGGATAGCGGTGCGGGACCTTGGCAAAACCACTGGCATCGGCCGGTCCTTCTTCCAGGTCCGAGCCCACGCGACGGGTGGGGGAGTCGGCGGTGGCATACTCCGGATACTGCGCTTCCAGCGCCTCCAGTTCGTGCATGAGCTGATCATACTCATAATCGCTCATGGTGGGGGCGTTTTCCACATAGTACTTCCGGCTGTTCTCCCAAAGAACCGCCTTCAGCTCCTCAATCCTATGCTTTACTTCCGTATAATCCATACCTCACGTATACGCACGTGCACATGCGTAAAATGCAAAGATAATAATAAATCTGCAAAAGTCCGAAGAGTTTCTTATTTTTGTATTGGTGAAAACACGTACTTACATAGCCATTGACTTGAAGTCCTTCTACGCCTCGGTGGAGTGCGTGGCGCGGGGGCTGGATCCGCTCACCACCCGCCTGGTGGTGGCCGATCCCACCCGCACGGAAAAGACCATCTGCCTGGCTGTTTCTCCCGCCCTCAAGGCCTATGGCATTCCCGGCCGACCGAGGCTGTTTGAGGTGAACCAGCAGATCGCCCGGCTCAAAAAGGAGCAACCCGGCCTGGAACTGGACTACATTACAGCCCCGCCGCAAATGGCTAAATACCTGGAAGTTAGCGGCCAGGTGTACGGCATCTATCTGCGTCTGATTGCCCCGGAAGACATCCACGTGTACTCCATTGATGAAGTCTTCATCGATGCCACCGAATACTTGGAAATGTACGGGATGGACGCCCACCAGTTAGCCATGCGCCTGATCCGCGACGTACTGCAGGAAACGGGCGTCACAGCCACGGCAGGAATCGGCCCCAACCTCTACCTGGCCAAGGTGGCCATGGACATCGAGGCCAAGCATAGCAAGGCCGATAAGGACGGCGTGCGCATTGCGGAACTCACCGAGCAAAGCTATCGGGAAAAATACTGGACCCATCGGCCCCTGACGGACTTCTGGCGCATCGGGCGCGGCACCGTAGCGCGCCTGGAATGCGCCCGGATGTATACGCTGGGCGATGTGGCCCGGATGTCCCTCGTCAACGAGGATGTGCTGTACAAGCTTTTTGGTGTGAATGCCGAACTGCTGATAGACCACGCCTGGGGCTGGGAGCCTTGCACTGTAGCCGATATAAAGGCTTATCGGCCCAGTGCCAGCAGCCTGTCCAGCGGTCAGGTGCTCAAGGAGCCTTATCCATTCGATAAAGCCCGCCTGATCGTGCGGGAGATGACCGACCTCCTGAGCCTGGATTTAGTGGAGAAAAGACTGGTTACCACCCAGCTGGTTTTGCACGTGGGCTATGAGGCAGGGAAGGGGAACGGAGTCCCTATGGTTCAGGACTGGTACGGCCGCCCCACACCCAAGCCAGCCCACGGCAGCGTGAACCTGCCTTTCCCTACATCGGCCACTTCCATCCTGCTCAAAAACATGATGGAACTCTTCGATAAAATAGTCAACCGGAACATTTCTGTTAGAAGAATTTATGTGGTAGCATCTAAAGTAGTGAAAGAGGAAGAGGCCGAAGGCTGCCAGCTCAATCTTTTCGATGAGTTTCCGGATACTTCCCGGGAGCGGAAGCAGCAGGAAGTAATCCTGGAAATCCGGAAGAGATTCGGCAAGAACGCTATCCTGAAAGGGATGAATTTCGAGGAAGGCGCCACCACCCGGGAACGCAACCAACAGATAGGAGGACACCACGAATGAAAACCCCGTACGACGATATCATCCATCTGGAGCATCCCACCTCCCACAAACACCCACGCATGGCCCGGCTGGACCGTGCCGCCCAGTTCGCGCCTTTCGCCGCTCTCAAGGGCTATGAGGACGTGATTGACGAAAATAGGCAGAAAAACGAGGAGGAATACTAGATTTTCGCTATATTTGCACGATTAAGTGAAACTTAATAATTAAAACCCAATATGAAAGATTCTATCATTATCCTTTGCGGCGGCGGCCCGGCTCCGGGTATGAATACCGTCGTAATGTCTGTTGCCAAAACGTTCCTCAGCAATGGTTACCGTGTCATCGGCCTGCATGGCGGTTACAGCGGCCTGTTCTCCACCAGCCCCCGTACGGAGGAAATCGACTTCTTCAAGGCCGATGCCTATTTCAACCGTGGCGGCAGCTACCTGCAGATGAGCCGTTTCAAACCCACCGACAAGGATTTCGAGGAGAATTTCAACCTGGGCTTGTTCCAGAACAATAACATCAAGCTCCTGGTCACCGTGGGCGGCGACGACACCGCCTCCACCGCCAACCGCATTGCCAAGTTCCTGGAAGCCAAGCAGTATCCCATCCACAACATCCACGTGCCCAAGACCATCGACAACGATCTCCCGTTGCCGCAGAACACCCCCACCTTCGGCTTCAACAGCGCCAAGGATGAAGGTGCCCACCTGGCCCGCACCGTCTATGAGGATGCCCGCACCAGCGGCAACTGGCTCATCATCAGCGCCATGGGCCGCAGCGCCGGTCACCTGGCCCTGGGTATCGGCGAGGCTACGCACTGCCCGATGACCATCATCCCGGAGATGTTCGACAAGACCCCCATCACCCTGGACAAGATTGTGAAGCTGGCCCTCAGCTGCATTATCAAGCGCAAGCTCCTGGGCATCCCTTACGGTACCGTAGTGGTGGCCGAAGGCGTGTTCCACGACCTGGATCCCCAGGAAATCAAGGACGCCGGCGTTTCCATGACCTACGACGAGCACGGCCATCCGGAGCTGGGCAAGATTTCCAAGGCTGTCCTGTTCAACGACATCCTGGAGAAGGAATTCAAGAAGATCGGCCTCAAGGTGAAGACCCGTCCCGTGGAAATCGGCTACGATGTCCGCTGCCAGGATCCTATCGCCTATGACCTTACTTACTGCACGGAACTGGCCATGGGCGCCTACGAACTCTTCGCAAAGGGAGAGACCGGCTGCATGGTGTATGTCGATGCCTTCGGCACCGCCCATCCGCTGTACCTGAAAGACCTGCAGAACGCAGAGGGCAAGATTCCTCCGCGCCGTGTGGCCATTGACGGCGGCACCGCCCAGAATTACTTTAATCACATCTGCCATTTCATCACTCCGGCCGATTACGAAGCCGCCAAGAAGATCGTTCCCAACCCCGAGGACTACGACTTCAAGAAAATCTTGAACTGGTAGCATGAAACAAATTATTTACCAGATGCTTCCCAGACTCTGGGGAGCTGGTAAATTTTCCTCTGTCGACGCCGGGTCCTTCAGCTATTTCAAAGGACTCGGTGTCGATGCTGTCTGGTATACCGGCGTGATCCGGCATGCCAGTTCAGCCAGTGGAGAAAAGGTGGTGAAAGGGGAAGCCGGCAGCCCTTACGCCATTACGGACTATTACGACGTGAATCCCTATCTGGCCGATGATCCGGCCCGCCGCATGGAGGAATTCCAGTCGCTGGTGGACCGCTCGCACCAGGCCGGCTTAAAGGTCATCATCGATTTCGTACCCAACCACGTGGCCCGGGAGAACGTGAACTTCGGCCAGGCCGATAACACGTCCGTCCACTGGACACCGGAGAACGATTTCTTCTATTATCCCGGACAGGCGCTGCAACTGCCCGTGGAAGCCGGCGGCTATACAGAGTATC
>CAMYWP010000145.1 GCA_947302825.1 uncultured Bacteroidales bacterium | reverse complement strand
TCAACCTGTACCTGCAGACCAATGAGGATCCCAAGAAGATCGTCGAACTGCTGGACGAGGCCAAGAAAGCCATGCCCGACAACCCTTCCCTTTACTATGTGGAAGGCAATATCTACTCCGGCATCAAGGATTTCGACGCCGCTACCGCCGCCTACAACAAGGGTCTGGAGATCGATCCCAAGTACGACATGGCCTATTATGGCCTGGCTCAGGTGGCCCTGAAGAAGGGTGAGGCCCTGGTGGAAGAGATGAACGCCCTGGATGTGCGTGAATGGAAGAAGTATGACGAACTCAACGCCCAGCTGGTAGAGGTTTACAAAGGCGCCATCGAGCCCTTCGAGAAGTGCTATGAGGTAAGCTCCAACCCGGACGTGAAAGCCGCCGCCGCAGACTTCCTGAAGCGCCTGAACTTCCAGCTCCGCAACGTGGATCCGAAGTACCAGGCCGATTATGAAAAATGGAATGATATCGTGGGTCAGTAAATCCCGATTCAGCCTAATCTTTAGCCTTCGGCCTTTGGGTCGAAGGCTTTTTTTATTATTTTTGTACCATGCAGTTGAAAGTTACGGAAGACCTGAACCAGGTCATCAAATATGCGCAGGAAGAAGCCATGCGCACCGGCAGTTATGGGATCGGCCCGGACCATCTTTTCCTGGGCATCATCCGGCACGAGGAAAACGCGGCGTTCACCACGCTGCAGCATCTGGGTATCGAGCCGGCCGACCTGAAAGTGTTTATCGACCAGCGCATCGTCACCGGGGAAACCATCCCCTACGAAGAGCTGGAACACATCAACTTTTCCCGTCAGGCGCAGAATGTCCTTAGCATTACGGTGATGGAAGCCACGCGGCTCAAAAGCGCCGCCGCTGCCCCGCAGCACCTGCTGCTGGCCCTGTGCCGCACTACGGAAAGCTACGGGCAGGTGTACCTGCGCTCGCATGGTATAGACTACGGCCGCCTGCTGGCCTATATGGAAGACGAAGGGCTCCTGCGCCCTCACCAGCAGCAGGAGGAAGAGCCCAAACAGCCTTCCCAGGGACCGGAAGAAGAACAGCCGGCAGAGGAAAAGAAGCTGGATATCGAAGAATTCGCCTACGATCTTACCCGGGCTGCCCGCGAGGGCAAACTGGATCCGGTGGTGGGCCGCGACATGGAGATTGCCCGCGTGATCGAGATCCTGGGCCGAAGGAAGAAGAACAATCCCATGCTCATCGGCGAGCCCGGCGTGGGCAAGAGTGCTATTGTGGAAGGCATTGCGCAGCGCATTGCCACCGGAGATATATCGGCCGCCCTGGCCAAGAAGCGCATCCTTTCGCTGGACATTGCTTCTGTGGTGGCCGGCACCAAATACCGCGGTGACTTTGAAAAACGCCTCAAGGGCATCATCCAGGAAGCTTCCGAGAATCCGGACCTGATCCTGTTCATCGACGAATTCCACACCATTGTGGGGGCAGGCGGCGCTTCCGGCAGCCTGGATGCGGCCAATATGCTCAAACCGGCGCTTGCGCGCGGCGAATTCCAGTGCATTGCCGCCACCACGCTGGACGAATTCACCAAGATTGTGGAGAAAGATGGCGCCCTGGACCGCCGTTTCCAGAAGATTGTGGTGGAAGCCTGCAGCGTGGCGGAATCCATTGCTATCCTCCAGCAACTCAAGCCCAAGTATGAAGTATTCCACGGCATCCGCTACACCGACGAAGCCGTGGAGGCGGCCGTACGCCTGACCGACCGCTACATCACGGACAAATCCCTGCCGGACAAGGCCATCGACGCCCTGGACGAGGCAGGCTCCATGTTGCGCCTGTCCCTGGCCCGGAAGAAAGGCCGTGCACAGGTGGTGGAGGCCGAAGACATCGCATCCGTGGTGTCCAAGATGACAGGCATTCCCGTGAACAAGGTGGCCGAAAGCGAAGGCAACCGCCTGGTGAAGATGCGCACGCGCCTGCAGCAGCGCATTATCGGCCAGGACGAAGCCATTGAAACGGTAGTGCGTGCCATCCAGCGCAACCGGGCGGGGCTCAAGGACCCGCACCGGCCCATCGGCACTTTCCTCTTCTTCGGCCCCACCGGCGTGGGCAAGACGCAATTGGCGCGTTCGCTGGCCGAATACCTCTTCGACAGCGAGGACAATCTGGTTCGCCTGGATATGAGCGAATACATGGAAAAGCACAGCGTGAGCCGCCTGATTGGCGCGCCTCCGGGCTATGTGGGCTATGACGAAGGCGGACAGCTTTCCGAACGGGTGCGCCGCAAACCCTACTGCGTGGTGCTGCTGGACGAGATAGAGAAAGCCCATCAGGACATCTACAACCTGCTTTTACAGGTGATGGACGAGGGCAGACTGACGGACAGCAACGGCCGCACGGTGGATTTCAAGAATACTATTGTAATCATGACTTCCAACGTGGGAAGCCGGGAAGTGGAGGAGTACGGCAGCGGGATTGGCTTTGCCACGGCCGGGAAGAACCTGGATACGGACCGGCGGAGCGTGGTGGAAAAAGCCGTGAAGAAGGCGTTCCCGCCGGAATTCATCAACCGCGTGGACGATCAGGTGTATTTCAACGCCCTGAACAAGGAGTCCATCGAGGCCATCATTGATATTGAACTGAAAGATTTGCGCGCCAGGGCGCTGGAGGCCGGTTACAAACTTACCATCACGCCTGCCGCCAAGCGCCTGATTGCCGATGCCGGCTACGATCCCGCATACGGAGCACGGCCTTTGAAGCGTGCCGTGATGCGCTATGTGGAAGACCCCGTGTCTGAATTCATTATCAGCGACCGGATCCTGCAGTCCCGTAAGAAGGACGGCGGGCAGCTCCGGACCCTGCGGGTGGGATTGTCTCCCGACAGGGAATCCACGGTGGTGGACCTGAAAGAGGATTAGAGGCTGGCGGCGTCTTCGAACTCAAGACCTAAGTCGTCGATGATATCCTTCAGGGCCTGGAAGGAAGTGGAAGAGGAGATGAAGTTACCCAGGGCATCCATGTTGAAATCTGTGTTACGCATGACGTTGTTCTTTTAAGTTTCTGATGCAAAGGTACGGCCACCTTGCGCCAAACCATTGCCCAAGCTATTTTTATGAAAAAAATTATCGTTTTTTTAGCGCTTTGTCTAGGTGTTGTCGCCCAGGCCCAGGAAACCTACCGCTTCGCCGAAAGGGATACCTGCTCCTTGTATCTGGACATTTATCGGCCTGCTGAAGGAAGCCAGACACAGCTGGACAGCCTGGACAAACCCACTATCCTGTTTGTGTTCGGCGGCGGATTCATCATGGGCGAGCGTTCGCACCCCTGGCAGTTGCCGTGGTTCAAGACCCTGAACGATAACGGCTATGCAGTGGTGACGATTGATTACAGGCTGGGCATGAAAGGCGTGAAAGTGGGAAAGGGCCTGAGCGGAGCCTATAAAGCCTCCGAAGCCTTCAAAAACGCCCAGCAAATGGGTGTGGAAGACGTTATTTCGGCCGTCTCCTTCCTGCTGGAGCAGAAGGACTCGCTGGAAATTGACCCCTATAACATGGTCATTGCCGGTTCATCGGCCGGCGCCATTATCTCGTTGGCCACGGAATACGAAATCGTGAGCGGACGCGCCACCGGGCTGCCGGAAGACTTTAATTTCAAGGGCGTCATGTCCTTTGCCGGAGGCATCATCAGCAACAGCGGCGCACCCCATTTCACCAAGGCCCCCTGCCCTATCCTCCTGCTGCACGGAACGGCCGATAAAGCCGTACAATACAAGAGCCTGGAGTTTTTCGGCAAAGGCATTTGGGGCAGTTCGTGGCTCGCAAACCACTGGAAACAAAAAGGATACGACAATTATTGCATCTATCGCTTCAAGGATTCCACCCACGACGTAGCCATGTACATGGAGGTGTTATGGGATCTGGAAAAAGCCTTTCTTGAACAAAATGTCATACAGGGACACGCCCGTTGCATAGACGCACTGGTGCAAGATGCCTCGCTTCCACACTGGATGTCGATATCCATGAACGATATTTACAAATAGAGCGCGTGCGTGTTCTTGATCTCGTCCATCACGAACGACGATAGGACGGAACCGATAGAATCAATGTTGCCCAACACATTGATGATAAACTCATTGTAGTACTTCATATCCGTAGCCTGGATCTTTAGGAGATAGTCGTACTCTCCGGATATGTTGTAGCATTCCGCCACCTGGGGAATGTCCTTGATCACGGAAATGAAGTTCCGGGCCACGGAACGGGTCATCTGTTTCAGCTTCACGCTGCAGAACACCGTAAAGCCCCGACCCAGTTTGCCGGCATCCAGTACCGCAGCATATTTCAGAATAAAACCTTCCCTTTCCAACCGCTTCATGCGCTCGAAAACCGGCGTGGTGGAAAGGTGTACCTGAGCCGCCAGTTCCTTGGTGGTGAGCCGCGCATTTTCCTGCAGCGCCCGCAGTATCTGCAGGTCTATATTGTCCAATACAATTTCACTCATTCTTTTTTCCGTCTAAAAACCAGCTCTAAAAATACATTTATTCTATTATCTGCAACAAAAATAGCAATTTATTCCAACTTTTAGAAATTTCTTGTACGATATTTCCATATAATATACCTTTGCATCTACAGATTCTTCGCTTCGCTCAGAATGACAGGACCTTTGATTCCTAGGACAAAGCGCGACAGCTGGCTCCATGGACACAAAAGAACAAGAATGACAGGACTGTCATCCTGAGGAGCAAAAGCGACGAAGGATCCGTGGACACATAAAAAATAATGAATATGGCAAAGATTGACACCCGTTGTGTACATGCTGGATATGCTCCAGGAAAGGGCGAACCGCGGCAGGTTCCTATTATCCAGAGCACTACCTTTAAATATGAAACCTCGGACCAGATGGGCAAATTGTTCGATCTGGAGGAGAGTGGCTACTTCTATACCCGTTTGCAGAATCCCACGGTAGATACTGTGGCTGCCCAGCTCAACGACCTGGAGGGCGGCGTGGGGGCCATCCTCACCTCCTCCGGCCAGGCGGCCAACTTGTTCGCCGTCCTGAACATCGCCAGTGCCGGCGACCACATCATCGCCGCCAAC
>CAMYWP010000144.1 GCA_947302825.1 uncultured Bacteroidales bacterium | reverse complement strand
GGCTTTCATCATAGGGGCCGATTTTATCGGCGACGACAGCGCCTGTCTTGTACTGGGCGGCAATATCTTCCATGGCGCGGGTTTCAGCGGCCTGCTGCGCGAAGCCGTCCGTACGGCAGAAGAAGAAGCCAAGGCCACTGTGTTCGGCTATTGGGTCAGTGACCCTCAGCGATATGGCGTGGCCGAATTCGACAAGAACGGCAATTGCCTTTCCGTAGAGGAAAAGCCGGCCCAGCCCAAGAGCAATTATGCCGTGGTGGGCCTGTATTTCTATCCCAACAAGGTGGTGGATGTGGCCCGTCATATAAAGCCCTCTGCCCGGGGCGAACTGGAAATCACCACGGTAAACCAGGTTTTCCTGCAAGCTGGAGAGCTTAAGGTCCAGACGCTGGGCCGCGGCTTTGCCTGGCTGGATACGGGAACGCACGATTCCCTGGCCGAAGCCTCCATCTACATCGAAACCATCGAGAAGCGGCAAGGCCTCAAGGTCGCCTGTCTGGAGGGCATCGGCCTGCAAAAAGGCTGGGTTACACCGGCTCAGGTACGTGCCGTGGCCGCTCCCATGGCCAAAAACCAGTATGGGCAGTACCTGCTCAAGATAGCCGACGAAGTAGAGAAAAACGGCCCTTTCACTTATGATTAACGTCATTGAAACTCTGATTCCTGGTGTCTTCATCCTCGAACCCAAGGTTATCGGGGATGCGCGGGGCTATTTCATGGAATCCTGGTCTCAGCGGGACTTCGACGCGGCCGTGCGTCCTATCCGCTTTGTGCAGGATAATGAGAGCAAAAGCCGTTACGGAGTACTCCGGGGGTTGCATTTCCAGAAAGGAAAGTATGCCCAGAGCAAACTGGTGCGTGTGGTGAGCGGGCGCGTGTTGGACATAGCCGTAGATATTCGCGTGGGTTCTCCTACTTTCGGCCAGTATGTTTCCTGCGAACTTTCCGGAGAGAATCATCGGCAGTTCTTTGTTCCGCGCGGTTTTGCACACGGGTTTTCCGTCCTGAGCGAAGAAGCCGTATTCCAATACAGGTGCGACAACTTCTACGAGCCGTCGGCAGAAGGCGCCATCGCCTGGGACGACCCTGCCCTTGGAATCGACTGGGGACTCCCCAAGGCCGATATCCTTTTATCGGAAAAAGACAAACATCACCTGCCTTTGAACGAGGCCGAGGGTCTATATGACTATAACATAGATTATTACGCCCTATGAAGATCCTGGTAACCGGTGCTAACGGCCAGTTAGGCATGAGCCTGAGGAGATCCTTCGCCAAGGCTCAGGATGCCCCATCTGTCATTTTCACCGACGTGGAGGAACTGGACATCACGGATCTGGCGGCTGTTCGAAAAATGGTAGCTCAGGAGCAGGTGGATTGTATCGTGAACTGTGCAGCGTATACCAATGTGGATGCTGCCGAAGACAATCCTGAGCTGTCGGAACTCCTCAATGCCAAAGCCGTGGAGAACCTGGCCGTGGCCATGCAGGAAGTGGATGGCTTGCTGCTGCATATCTCAACGGACTATGTATTTGGCGCAGAGGTGCTTAATACCCCTATTTCGGAGTCGCAGCAGCCGGCGCCGCTGGGCGTGTATGGCCGAACCAAGTTGCAGGGGGAAGAAGCCATCCTTCGCAGCGGTGCCCGCCATATCATCCTGCGCACAGCCTGGCTGTATAGCGAATTCGGAAAGAATTTCGTTAAGACCATGCTGCGCCTGACGGCCGAAAAACCCAACTTGAAGGTGGTATTCGACCAAGTAGGCACTCCCACCTACGCCGGTGACCTGGCACAAGCTATCGTCGCCATTTTGCGTTCTTGTCATTCTGAGCGAAGCGAAGAATCTCATATCTTCCATTATACCAATGAGGGCGTGTGCTCCTGGTACGACTTTGCCAAAGCCATCGCAGACTTAGCCGGCCACACGGCCTGTGACATCCAGCCTTGCCATAGCCACGAATTTCCCTCCAAGGTGCATCGGCCGGCCTATGCTGTCCTGGACAAAAGCCTGGTGAAAGCCAGTTTCGGTCTGCAAATCCCTTATTGGATGGACTCGCTCCGTCTCTGTGTAAAGCACCTTACGGATCAATAACCAACACTGCCAGCGTATCCTTGTTTACCGGAGGACCGGCCTTGAAATACACCACGGCCGATCCGCCCTTTCGAGTATGGATAGTGAGGCCGTTCCCGTCCGGGTCCACGGTATAACTATATAATTCGGCCACCCTCTCATCGTCGTCATGAGCCAGAGGCTCTATGTACATGGGTGTTCCCGGCGGCTCCACCTCGCACCAGAGGTGGAAATCCTCGCCGGAGCGACATTCATTGTAGGCGGCAGGATACAGGTTGAAGCGGGTTTGTCCTTCCAGACCGCTCTTGTCCACGCGCCAGCTGTCTTCCTGCAGTCCGTCGCCTTCCGGCCGGACGGTAATCCGGTACCGGACATTCCTGAAAACGTCGAAGTTGTTCCGGTTTTCGCCCAGGTAGAAACGGTAAATGAGATACTCTCCTGCTCGGGAATGGTACGAGGGGGAGTGATACTCGGCCTTGAGCTCTATGTAGGAGCACACTTCCTGATAGCGGCTGTCGGTGAATACCTTCCCGCTGTCGGTGGCGACGTGCTCCAGGAGGTCTCCCTGGGCGTTTTCCAGCAAATACACGCTCACGGGACCGCTCATGCCCACGCTTTCGTCCTGGTTCAGGGCCGATACCTGTGACCAGTTTTTCGTATATCCATTCCCGAAAACCTGCTGTGCCGCTTCGGCCTTGCTGGTTGCGAACAGGCGTACGGAGTTGGGGCAGCCGCCTACCCGGACTTCCCGTATGGTGAACTGGACCTCCGGATTCAGCGCCCGCCGGTCAATACGTAGTTCGATCCGCGCCATGAGCCGTTCCAGGGGGATTTCTACCACGCCGTCCGCGCCTAAGGCAACGTTGTCCAGATGGGCGGCCATGGGCATTCCCGGCGTGAATTCGTCGGGATAGGCCATAGGATAGCGATAGGCCAGTGCCTCCTCCAGTGTACGGCAGGGGAGCTCGTAACCCAGGTTGGCGGCAGCCAGGATGGTGTAGGGGACATCCTGCAGCAGTCTGGTCCGGTGAAGTATCTTCCCGTTTTCCAGCACTATTTGCCTACGGGAGAGAAAAGCTTTCTCTTCCAGTATTCCGAAGGAATTGAAAATGAGAAGATTGTAGTCCGTGATCAGGTTTTCGTCCGGGTCGACGGCACGCGTGACGACAGCACCGGTGGTTAAATAAAGGGTTGAATTGATGCGCTTGTCGGGCGTTGTCATCCGCGTGCACGCGACCAGGAACAACAGTAAGATGCAGGTTCTCTTCATGTTTTAGTACGTAACCGTATAAGGCTCCCGCTCTTCCCAGGGGAGCGTCTGGGTTTCCAGGACAAATGCGCCGCTCACCGTAGGGATGTCCGGGCTGGGAGAGCCCATCCGGCGCAGTGTAATATCCAGTTCCAAACAAGTGTCCGCTTTCAGTTCCCCTAAAGGAATGGGATAGTAACAGGTAATGGTGCCGATGGTCCCCGCCAGCACCAGGTGCGTCTGGGTGCCGGGGTAACAATAAAAGGTCTTGTCCGGAAATATACGCCGAAGGCCGATTTCCCCGCATCCGTCCTGCCAGAGCATTTCCGGCTCCGGCAGCCGCCGGACCGCCACGCTGTCCAGGTAGCCGGGATTCATCCAGGAAACCGGCCCGCCGTCTCCTGTTACCAGCGGAAGACATTCTGCCCCGGCATAGGTAAGAAAGAGCTGTTGATTGTTAAAAGTACCTCCTATGTAGGGCCTTCCAAGGAAATCGCAGGAGACGGAACGGAGCCGGATAGCGGTAAGCATGGGATGCAGCTCCAGTACGGCCTGGCGGGACGCACCGTCCGGCAATAAAAGCATACCATATAATAGGGGAGAACGGGCTGAATCCCGTTCCAGGGAAAAGCTGTGTTTGCAGAGGTCGCCATAGGTGCGGACCCGGTTCCAGTCGTCCACTTCACCCGCTTTGCCGGACAGGGCCACCAGGCGCTTGGCGCCTGTGCCCGAAAGCCCGTAAACGGCCTGTTGCAGGTTGGTGACCTGCTGATAGGAATCCAGTAGCTGTACGCCCACAGTATCGAAGAAGAACAGGTCCACGGCCTCCGGGACCGGACTCTTGGTGTCCAGGGAAAGTGTGACGGTCTTTGTGGCAGACGCCAGGGCTTCCTGCGTACACGAAGTAAAAAAGGCCGGCGACTGCAGGAAGGCAGCCAATGATGCCGCAGAGGCGCAGCGAGCGAGATGCTCGAAGAAA
Source organism: uncultured Bacteroidales bacterium (assembly GCA_947302825.1). Taxonomy (GTDB): domain Bacteria; phylum Bacteroidota; class Bacteroidia; order Bacteroidales; family UBA932; genus Cryptobacteroides. Next base: position 856 of record CAMYWP010000144.1, on the reverse strand, counting down.
TGGTGTCGTGGTAAAGTTGAGGACCGGCCTGTATTTTTGCTTCGTGTCATGGGCTATCATGCTTTGTCTGCAGGCAAAGCTAAAACAGGCGCCACCACTTCTCCAAGCATCGTAAAAAAGAAAGTGTTGTTTCAGGTGATTCTCCGTGAAACAACACTTTTTCTAATGGGAAATCATAAGAAAAAATACACTTTCTTATGATGTTTTGAGGCCTTGGACTAACCGCCGAAGTTGTCGAAGAGGATGCTCTCAGGGGCAACGCCCAGGCTGTCCAGCAGGTCGCAGACGCACTTGGTCATCATGGGCGGACCGCACATGAAGTACTTGATGTCCTCGGGGGCCTCGTGGTCCTTGAGGTAGGTTTCGTTCATCACATTGTGTACGAAACCGGCGGTGTACTTCACGCCGGCTGCATCGGCTGCCGGATCCGGACGGTCCAGGGCCAGATGGAAGTGGAAGTTCGGGAAATCTTTCTCGATTTCGGCGAAATCCTCCAGGTAGAAGGCTTCCACCAGGGCGCGGGCGCCATAGAAGAAGTGCACTTCCTTCTTGGTCTTGAGGGTCTTGAACAGGTGCATGATGTGGCTGCGGAGGGGAGCCATACCGGCGCCGCCGCCCACGAACACGTATTCCTGGCTGTCGGGATCGTCCTTCGGGAGGAGGAATTCTCCGTAAGGGCCGGAAATCATCACCTTATCGCCCGGCTTGCGGGAGAACACATAGGTGGAGGCGATGCCCGGAGGCACGCCCGGCACGAACTTGAAGACGCCCTTGGGCTGGGTGCGGTCGAACGGAGGAGTTGCGATACGCACGTTCAGCTTGATGATGTTCTTCTCCGCAGGATAGGAAGCCATCG
>CAMYWP010000143.1 GCA_947302825.1 uncultured Bacteroidales bacterium | reverse complement strand
CTGCTTCTGCTTCCATCGGCTTGCAGCAAGGAAGGCGCAACCGTAATAGAAGTGAAACTGTATCTGAGGCATACCCCCGCTACCAAAACCAGTGCAGTCACGCAACTGAACACCATCTTTTGGGGAACCACCACAGGAGGGAGTGACGATGGAAGCCTTCCTGAGGCGGTTGAGTGGGCGGTCAGCAGCGCTAGTGTGACAGGACAGACGGTTTCTACAGGCCGATACCTGGACGCCGGGGCACAGGGAAGCCGCAACTACTACGTCTCCAACGTGGATTTCACTTTGGGAAGCGCCGCTACGCTAAACGCGTCGAACACCACGGACATCGTGGTGGGCCGCGTTTTCGGCTGCAGTTCCAGCACCCCTTCCATCACGCTTCATCACATCTTTGCCCGTCTGGGAACCCTTAGCCTTACACCGCAGCCAGGGTATACCCTCAGCGGCATCAGCTGGTCGCTGCAGGGGAAGACTCAGCCTTTTGGAACCGCCGGCAGCTACAACATCACTAACGGCAGCTGGAGCGCTTGCAGCGGGCTGTCATCGGCCACTACTGTCAGTTCCGGTAGCGACCTTTACCTGATCCCGGGCACCTACACCCTGCTGTGTCAATACACGCTCTCCCGATACGGGCAGTCACAGGTGGTATCGGCGCAGGCCGAAGTAACACTGCAGGAGGGTAAGATTCACCATATCACGGGCACCGCCGTAAGCAGTAGCCTGATCCACTTGGTATTATCGGTAGATATTGTCCCTTGGGGCCAATCTTACCAGACGCAGGAGGATTCTTAGCATGAAAAGGATAGTTTGTATTGTGTTGTCGCTTGGGCTCATCGTGTGCAGTTGCATGCGAAAAGCGCTACCTGAGTTTGTCCTGGTGAACCTGCAAATCGGGCAGCTACAGGCCATGGACAGCACGGGATGCATCGGCACGAAGAGTTATCTCACGGCCGCCGATATCGAAACCCGCATCAGCAGCGTCACTTTGGGCATTTTTGAGGCCGATGGAACGCAGGCGTATCTGGGATACCACACGGCAGGGTTCGGGGCCATAGATGTGACGCTTCGCGCCGACCGGAGCTACAACGTGTACGCCTTGGTAAACATGGGCGACCAACGCCCGGCCCTGGCTGCCGCGGTCACTAACGGGACCCTCCCATCTATGACCTATACGGTGGACTATGCATCCATGGCCAGCGCCGGCATCCCCATGGCCGGGCAGACAAACATCCTGGCTTTAACCGATGGACAAAGCGTCACGCTGTCTCTGGAGAGGCTGCTGGCCAGGGTGGATGTCTCCTTGTCCTGCGACTGGGCCGGTGCGATAATCACATCGGCCACCGTGAAGAATGTCAATCCCACGGTTGCACCCTTCGGGACGGCTCCGGCCAGCAGTACCAATGCCCCTACGCTCCAGGATATCCACGGGACCGTGGCGGGTACTGCATCCTCCCTATCAGCGGTTTTCTACGTGCCGGAAAACGCCCAGGGAACCGTTGGAAGCATCTCGTCTTCCTGGCAAAAGACTTATAGCAACTACGCCCTTTCATCCATCCGCGATTATGCCACCTATCTGGAGACAAATGTATCGACCACAGGACAGTATACCGGCAGTGTGGTCTACCGCTCCTACCTGGGCGCCAACAAGACCACGGATTTCAACATCTTGCGGAACCAGGTATACCACTGGTCCATCACTTATCATGATCAAAACCTGATGGACTATGACTGGAAACGGGCTGCAGATGTGAGTGTAGCCGCTTCCATCAGCATCTATCCCTGGCAGTTCGACGGATCGGATACCGATTACGTCGGCTATGGCAGCCGGGCAAGCGCCACGGCTTCCTACAGTTATACCGGACCGGTTTCCGGCTTTACTTCCTATGCTTCCAACATGAAGAACTGCACATCCTCCGATTTCACATATGGGAACGACGGCGCCACGGTATGGGTATACTGGAATAGTGCCAATCCGTCTACCACGGCCCGTCGGGTCAGTATTTATCTGAGAGATCCGGAAAGCGGAGCGGAGGATTATATACGCTGTTCACAAGACGGGCGCACCACGGTGGAAACGCACAGTCTGGAGGTATCCGGCGGCGATTCATTCTACTGGTACAACGGTGGAGGATGCCAGCTCAAAGCAACCTATTATACTACCATAGACGGTGTGACCGACAGCGGAACGGATGTCACTACCAGCGCCTCCTGGAGCCGTATCAGCGGATCCACGAACCTTTCCGTAAGCAGTTCAGGCTATGTAACAGCCACAGGAGCCGGTACAGCCACCTTCCGCGCAAACTATGAAGGCTGCACGGACACCGACAGCTGCACGGCCAATGATTTCGTGGAACACAGCCTTGCCATCAGCGGTGCCACATCGGCCGATGTAGGAGAAACGGTGCCTTTGACCGCAACTTACTATACCATCACGAACGGCATCTCCAACGGAGGCATGGACGTAACGCATTATTGGGATTGTTCCTGGGAGTGTACGGGAGTGGGTACCGTAAACAACAACACCGGGGCCGATAAGGGTAAGGTTACCTCCTCCACACCCGGCACTGCCCACGTAAGCGCTTCGTACAGTGGAGAGTCCGACACGCATGACGTACAGTTCAATGCCGTAACGCCCACTTATCTGTACAAAGTAGTAACCACGCTCTCCCCTTCCGAACTTTATGTGGGTAGTCAAACAACTGCCTCTGCCGCTCTGTACCGTTCTTCTGACGGAGGAACAAGTTGGACTTACCAAAGTGATGTGACCGGCAGCGGATTCAGCGCCATATCCGGAGGAAGCCATATCTCCATTTTGGGCAGTACAGTTACCGGCGTTTCTTATGGATCGGCCACTATTAAAAGTCTTTACAGCGCAGATTTCTATGAGGATGCGGAGCTGAACGTATGGGATTCCTATCAAATGGAAATCTTCGGAACAACTACTGCCCTCAGGAATTCGTCCATCATCCTCACGGCCACCCTGAAAAAGAACGGAAGCCCTGTATCGGCCTCGTTCGACTACAGTTGGCTCAGCGTCGGCGATTATGTCACTGTTTCGCGTTCCGGTAATGTTTTTACCATCGCCTCCGACTATAGTTGCCAGTGGCACGACATGAGCCATTACACCATCAGATTCCAGGTGAATACCGATACGCATACCGGTCCCTTATACCAGGAGGTAGATATCGTTTTCGAACCTACGGCATGGACCATTACCATCGGCTTGCGCTACGAAAGTGGTTCTTCCTTTACCCCGAACAGCTGTACCTATTACGCCGAAGCCTCTGAGATTGTACCGCCGGAAGCGCAGTATGCACCCCTTATTGCCACCGACAATTACGAAAACCATTGGGCCTTTGATTCCATGGTCCACAACCTGGTCACCGAACCCCGGGTGAATCCGGCCGGCTTCAACCCTTATGGTAATCCAGACTTAGCTATGAGCCTTCATATTGTTTCCATCATCCCTTCCACCCTATACTCCAGGTCCTGGGATGCGAATTACACCTTCCTCGCAGGCCCCACACAGCCCAACTAACAAAAACCCATTCATACCACCATGAAAAAAAACTTCCTTATCACATTGGCAGCCATCGCAGCATTGGCTTCCTGCAAGAAAAACGAAACACCTGAAACCAATCCCTTTTCCTACGAACTGATCAATGCCAAAATCAACTTGGGCGCCGCCAGCAGCCTGGGCCCCGTGGGCTGCATTGAACTGAACGACGACGGCACTTACGTTGCCGAAATCCTGGCCGATGCCGCCGGCTATGAAGGCCTGGACAAATACCTTCAGATTCCATTCGAACGCATCCTGGTGGGTATCAAAGATCGGAAGGTGGCCAGTTACCTGAGCGGAACCTACGTCACCAGTGCCGGGGAATACCGCCTGGACGGCCTGGGCACCCTCTCTTTCGAGGCGGATATGCAGTATGCAAACTACAGTTTCCCGGACGGGAAGAGCTACCGCGACCGCACCGGAATCACTCCCGGTGCCATGCTACCCGCCTTCAAGGCCGCAAACGGCCAATGGACGCCCTGCAAGGCCGATATCCAAGTAAACAACCTGTCGGACGACAGTTGCTTCGAAGGCAGTTACGACAAATTGGATTTCGAGGCAATCGCGGCCGATGTCGCCGCAGGCTGCGTGCCGGAACTGGAAAGTTATCTGCCCCTTTTCGAAGGATACCGCCTGAACCGGATGAGCGTTTCTCAGCTCAATACCTTTGTTATGGAATATGCAAACGGGAAGAAACTGGGAGGCTACTGGAAATTCGACGATATAGAAGGAACAGTGAAAAAGACGCTGGAGGACAAACGCATCCTTTCCACCAGCCTCACGTTCACGCCCGCCCTGGACGGCAACAGAATCACTCTGGTCATTAGCGGAGAAGTGAGCGTGGACAATATCCCCACCTACCAATACAAAATTTCTTTGTATTTTTGTATGTAAATAACCAGCCCATGAAGCGCATTCTCCTTTCCCTTTCGTTCTGCGTTGCACTGTTATCGGCCTGCCAGGGACCGTCCAACTGCGGACGGCTGATAGGCAGCGAGCAGGTCATTGCCGTTTCGCCCAATCCGGACAGTATTTACCTGTATACGCCCGGCATTGTGGAAGGGTTTGAAGGCCGATTCGTGGTGGCGGTAGATTATGGCGGCCCCGGCACCTATGCGCTGGACGGACCCAAGTCCGATTTCGGCGACTATAAGGCCGGGAACCAGATCCGCGTGCTGCTCTCCGATGACAAAGGGCGCACCTGGCGCGAAACGCCCGCCCGCATCCCCATGATGCACGAAATCCTATTCAAGGCCGGGCACTCGCTTTATATGGTGGGCCATTCCGGACGCCTGCTGGTAACGCGCAGCGACGATAATGGAGAGACTTGGAGCACTCCTGCCGTGCTCTGCCCGGAGCCTCGCTGGCACCAGAGCTGCACGGCGGTGGATACCTGCGGCGGCAAGGTAACGCTGGTCTACGAAAAATGGGTGTCTGATGGACACAAATGGCCAGGCGTGGGTCCGGTGCTCATGCAGGCCCCTTTGGATGCCGATCTGACAAAGCCGGAAGCATGGACTTTCTCCGAGCTTTACAACCCTGATGAAGATATGGAGGCCGCACGGCCCGCGGGCATCCCGGTTGTGGCACCCGGTACGGCCGGCCTCCTGGAAACCAATGTAGTGCGTGTGCGTGACCCCCAG
>CAMYWP010000142.1 GCA_947302825.1 uncultured Bacteroidales bacterium | reverse complement strand
GCCAGGATGGGAAGTCCCTTTTCCAGACGGGCCACTTCCACGTGGCCGATGTTTTCGATGGCGCTTTGGATATCGGCCAGGGGACGGCCCATGCGGTTGATACCGGTTTCGATCATGCGGGCTACAGGATTGTCGTACTTGCGGCACAGCGTGATGGCGCTTTTGGTTTTGCCGTCCGTGAGATAATCGCGGATGTCCTGCATGAAATGAGGATCGATCTTGGAGGCGTTCTTGATGGTCCACCATTTACGGCCGATCAGATAGATGGCCAGGAAGCTCAGGGCCAGCAGGACCCACATGAGGGGGCCACCCATATTGAACAGGGACCAGAGGCTTTCACTCATCTGGGTGGGCTGCACGGGGGCTGCCGTTTCCACGGCCTGCTCCAGGGTGTCTGCGATGTCTGTTTGAAGAAGAGGGAATAACATATAACGTAGTTTTTTACAAAAATCTTTCCAATCTGCAAAGATACAAAAAAAGCCGTGAATTTTCGCGGCTTTTTTCAGGGATATTTCTGGTTTTGTGAAGGAATATCTTACTCCTCCGGCAAGAGGGTGCTTCCTTCGGGAGCCTGATAAATGGGGCGGGGATTGTTGGGATTGACAATAATGACAGGATTGCCCTTCCGGATAGGGGGAACTTCGGATTTGGTACAGGCCGAGATGGTGCACAATACAAGGAGAATGGCACCCAGAAAAATGAGTTTGTTTTTCATACTTTTACTTGTTAAAATTACATCGCAAAAGTACTGAGGAAGGCACCGGAAAGGCCGTGACCAAGTGTGACAAATATAAAAATAACCGCCTGTAAATCAGGAGGTTAAAAAGAGTAGGCGTGACGAGAATGTGACGAGCCCTAAAGCAGGTACTTCAGGAACTCCAGGAAAGGCTCTCCCTGGTCGATGAACAGTTTTTTATAGCGGCTTTTCCTTTTTCGGACGGTATCGTCTTTGGTATCCAGTATGAAGCTGATGCTCTTGGTGGAGAAGTTGGAAAAAAAGAGCATCAGTTGCTTATAATCGTCGTCGTCCAAGTGAAAGTTTGGAGTATGGGCCGCCGTTTGCCGTAAGCGGCGCATGACCCCGTCATACGCATGATCCAAAGCTTTCTCAATATCAGAGAAAAAATGGGGGTCATCGCGCAACTCCCGGAGTTCATGACGGAATTCGGCAATGATCTCTTCTTTCATGGCTTTTCCCCTTTGAACTTCCCGGAGAGCCACCGCTTCGTCGGCCCAGTAGAAATAAGTGCCCGACAATTTCTGGATACGGTCGATCTTATCCTGCAGGAGTGTATTCACAATCACTCCGGCCGATTTCTGTTCTTCTTGCAATAATAACATGTCTTTTTTCAGTGCACGGACCATCTCCCGTTCCTGTTCAATCTCTTCTTTTCGCCGATGAAGGGCTCGCAAAATGAAGAAAATGACAATTCCCAGCGAAAGGATGATGAGGGAAGTAACCAGTGCCAGGCTTCGGGTGCGTGTCTGTTCAAGATGATAGTGCTCTTCATAATAGGCTTTCTGGGCATGGGTGACAGAGCGGGCCAGCAGGAAGGACACGGATTTGTTTTGGGCGGAAGTGGTGGTTTCCAATGCCTTGTACGCATTCGGGTAATCGTTCCGCAGCAGAAAAAGGTCGTTGGCACAGGAGAAGTAGATGGTGCTGTCGATGGCCGATGCAACTTGTCTCCAGGCCAGATCCATCAGTGAGTCGGCCCGATGGGGGAACCCCGTCTTTTCCTGAATATAGGCTTTGTTTCCCAATGTAGACACAAAGGGCTGATAACCCTGTGCCTCCAGGGAATCATAATACTGTGAGGCCTGTTCCCAGTCTTCCCTGGCAAAACAGACGTCCCCCTTGATGGTGGAGGCGTATGCATGGATCAGGCTATTGGTGGAAGGGCATGCCTGAAGCAGGGAATCCGCTATCCTTTCGGCTTTGTCCCATTCGTCGCGAATGCAGTATTGCCGCGCCAGATAAATGCGCGAAACATCGGCCGCCAACGTATCTCCCGACAAGGTTAAGGAGGCAATGGCCTTCCGGTTGTAGGTCTGCGCTTCCTCATAGTCGTAATTGTTCGCATACAGTTCGGCCAGCCTTTGCTGGGCGAAGCCCCTGTAGTGATAATCCTGGATCTGACAGGCCCGCTGTTCCGCTTCCATGAACAGGACGGTGGCCTCCACGTTGTTTCCGGCATTCATGTACACATTGGCCAGATAGTAGGCCGATAACATCTTATTCCTGCGGGTGCCCCAGAGGCTGTAATGGTCATAAGCCACCCGGGCCAGGGAATCATCGGTGACATTTACAAACTCCTTGTCCTGTTTCATGGTCTGTTGCAAGGCCTGCCGTGCAGGTGTACACTCTGCCAAAAGCAGTGCGGCAACAGCAAATAATGAAAATCGCTTCATAAACACAAAGATACGCATTTTTCCCGAGGGGGGTAAAAGCTGCCGGAAAAAGCCGGTGGATTTTTAACACGAAGTATGAAAGGGGGTGACCTCCTCCGGCAGCTAAAAAGCTGGTCCGAAGTCCGAAAACAAGAGGGGACGGACTTCGGGCTGTATCGGGTGGAAGGTCGTCGGATGACCTGACTGGATGCATAGGAAGTCCGTACCCCAAGGCACGGAGATTCCAAAAGCCCTGCATCCAGTCATAAATTTCCGACGTTTACCACTCGCGATACAGGAATCTTTTATTTTGCACAAAGATACAAAAAAAAGCCGTGAATTGCTTCACGGCTCCGGAGGATTGTTAAATCACCTCGATTTCTCCGCTGGGTATCCAGCCTTGTCGGCCATCGGCCAGCTCAATGTTGCTGAAACCGGAGACGTTGTCCAGGATTTTCACTCGCGTTCCTTCGTGCAGGATGAAGAGGTCCTTGGCCCCTTCGGCCGAAGGGGAACTCTTTACGCTGGAGACCGGCCGCATCACAATGGCCATATCCTGCCGCAGTGCCTCCGTCCTTTGCCACTGGGCGAAGTCCCAGCCCAGGAAAGCCAGAAGGAAAGTGACGATGGCGGCGAAGAAGCCCACCCGGCGCTGTGTACTGGTTCGACCCAGCAGGAACAGCAGCACCAGAAGCACCGTGAGACCGAAGAACACCAGGCCCAGCACGGCCCAAGTATTGGAGGGCAGCAGGTAACACATCGCGTGACCCCATTGCTCGAAGAAGATTTCGGGGACCTCATCTATCTTGTCCAGGGTCTGTGCCCGGGCGAACTCCAGGTTGTAGCGGATATCGTCGTCGGAGGGATCCATGCGGAGGGCGCGCTCGTACCACAGGATGGCCGGAGCTATCTCGCCGGTCTTGAAGTATGCGTTGCCCAGATTATAGTACAGTTCCTTAGACATGAGGCCGGTAGCACGCACGTCTTCCCAGTCCTGCAGCGCCTGGGTATAGTTTCCGGCGGAATAGGCTTCCACGCCGGCTTTCCACAGGGAGTCAGGATAGGAGAGCGTTTCCTGCGCCTGCGCGGCGAAAGGCAGGCCGATGAGCAGGAGCAGGGCCAGCGCAGTGGCCTTCACGGGCGTTTTCTTCATGGAGGAATCGATGGCGGTGATGAGTTTGGCGGCCTCGTCGTAGTGGGCATTCATGGCTTCGTGGCCGGCATCGGGCGAGTAACGTGCCTCTTCGCAGGCGCCCAGCAGGGCGGCGAAACCATCGGCCACTTCCTGCGGCACTCCGCGTTCCAACAGAGCGGCCGTGATGTTCTCTTTGTTCTGCTCGGCCATGTCCATGGACAGTTTGTCGCCCACGAAGCCCAGCAGCGAACGGTGCAGTTCCTCATAGAAGGCCGTGTACAGGTTCTTGTCCAGGAATTCGCGTGCCTGGGCCAGCCGTTTGAGGGCCTGACGGGTGGCTTTCCGCTTGCGGGTACCGGCTACGTCGGCCCGTCGGGCAGCGGCTTTCCGCAGTCCCAGCCAGCAGGCCAGACCGGCAGCCAGTAAAGCAATCAGCGTGCCCCACCAGGCCTTGGAATACACCAGGAAGCCTTTGTCGGGACCCAGTTGGGTCTTGGTATGGATGAAGCGGATGTCCTCGCCCAGGTTCTTCACGCCCTTGCGGTCCACGATGAGCGTGCTGCCGGGATCGGTTGTCGTTCCGGCACTTGCCGCGGAACGGGCCACCTTGAGAGCCATAGCAGGCGCCGTAACCGTCTCATACTTACGCTTTTTCACATCGTAATAAGAATATGGAAGCGGGCCGATGGTAAATTCCCCATGGCTGCGCGGGATGAAGGGATATTCGAAGGTCTTGGAGCCGGAGGTGCCGCTCTTGTCCGTGTTTACGCTGGTTTTTACGTCGTACACCTCGAAGTCCGGCGGGAAATTGAGCTTGGGCGCTTCCAGCAGGGCGATATTGCCCTTTCCGGACACGGTGACCAGCAGCGAGGCGGCATCGTGTGTCTTCAGGGAATCCTTGCTCAGGCGGGCCTGTACGTTGAATTCTCCCACGCCGCCGCCAAAACTCTCCGGTGCACCGGCAGGGAGGGCCGATACGTGCAGCGTGGAGGCCTTGGTGGACACCCGTTGCCTTGTGGTTACATAATCATTGCCGAAGAAATCGTCGAAGATGGAACCGCTGGAACTGCGGGGCCGCTGGACGTTTACCAGGCAGACGATTTCGGCCGGCTCGATGGGCTGCTCGCCGGACTTCTGCGGAATCAGGACCCATCGGCGCAGCACGGCTGCATTGTACATGGTACCGTTCACCTGTTCCCGCTGGAACTCGATGTTGGACGGCGCGTCCACTTCCTGGCTCCAGAAGCCCTTGAAGGCCGGGAACTGGGCGTTTTCGAAGCCCACCAGGTTGGTGCGGTGATAAATCTTGAGGGTGGCGGTGACAGGTTCGCCCACCACCACGGAATTGCGGCTCAGACTCAGACGCAGGAAAATGTCGGCGTCCCTGGACGTGACCTGGGAGGAGGATTGCTGTTGTTGCTGCTGTTGGGCATTTCCCTGGCTGGCGGCGGCATTCCCGGCGTTGGAATCACCGTCTACCACCTGGATGGTGACTGCGTTGGAGCGAATCTCCGTTCCCTTTACCTTGGCTACGGCGGAAGGAAGGGTGAAGGTGCCGGTTTTACGGGCCTGCAGGATGTAGGTGTACGAAGTCTGGGAGGAACGGGTGGTTTTTCCGTTCACCATCTGGATGCTGGTGGAAGAGCCCTTCTGCGGGCCCCAGACCAGGGAGAAATCCCCTCCGGGCTCCCATTGGAAGTCTGAGGGTGCA
>CAMYWP010000141.1 GCA_947302825.1 uncultured Bacteroidales bacterium | reverse complement strand
CTTTTTCCCGGATTATTACCAGAGTTACGGCCTGGGCTTTTATGAATTCTTCCAGCTTAGCGAGGAATTGGGGAGTGAGCCGCTTCCCATCCTCAGTTGTGGCCTGGCCTGCCAGTTCCAGAACGATAGGATGGACGCGCACGTGCCCGTGGATCAGCTGGATCCATATATCCAGGACGCCCTGGACCTGATTGAGTTCGCCAACGGGCCCGTGAATTCAACCTGGGGAAAGGTCAGGGCCGATATGGGACATCCCGCGCCCTTCAACCTCAAGTATATCGGCATTGGCAATGAGCAGTGGGGAAGGGAGTATCCGGAGCGACTTGGGCCTTTTGTCAAAGCAATCCGCGCGGCCCACCCGGAAATCAAGATCGTGGGTTCCGCCGGACCTTACCCGGAAGGGGAGGAATTCGAAAAGCTTTGGTCGGAAATGCAGCTTCTGGGGGCCGATTTGGTGGATGAACATTATTATCGGCCCTATGAATGGTTCCTCTCCCAGGCCGGTCGATACGATCAGTATGGTCGAAGCGGCCCTAAGGTATTTGCAGGAGAATATGCCTGCCATGCCGATGGGAAGAAATACAACCATTATTATGCGTCCCTGATGGAGGCGGCCTTCATGACGGGCCTGGAGCGGAACGCCGATCTGGTGCAGATGGCCACCTATGCTCCTTTGTTCGCCCATGTCGAAGGCTGGCAGTGGCGTCCGGACCTGATCTGGTTCGACAACCTGCGCACCGTGAGGACGGCCAGCTGGCATGTCCAGCAGCTCTATTCACAATATAAAGGTGAGCAGGTCCTTCCTCTAACCTTGAACGGAAAACCCGTTGCCGGGGCCGATGGTCTTTTCGCCTCGGCCGTACGGGATGGGGACAAGGTATATGTGAAGGTGGTGAACACTTCCGAAAAGCAGCAGAATCTGGTTTTGAACTTCGGAGGGAAAAATGTCAGGGCTACTACTTCCGTTCTCTTTTCTTCCGACAAGCTGTATCAAGACAATACCCTGGATGAGCCTGAACTTATCGTTCCTCGGGTAGTGGCGTTCCAAGGGGAGGGCTCCAAGGTGGAAGTCGCGGTGAATCCGCTCAGTTTTTCCATCTATATCCTGCAAATTCTGTAAGAAAAATGTGTTTTTTTGAAAAATATCGCTTGCGATATAAAAATAAAGTAGTATATTTGCATCGTGAACGATATAAATAGACAATAAAAACATATTTACCATGGACAAACAGAAATCAATCGCAACGCTTCAGGCCTATGCTACCGGCCTCGCCGCCCAGTCTCTCAATCACAAAGTAGAAGGACAGATCTTCGCCAACCAGGGTCTCACCAAGCTGGCCGAGAAGTATGCCGAACATGCAGCAGAGGAAATGGCTTGGGTAGACCAGTTCATCGGCCGTATCCTGGATCTGGGTGGCACTCCGCAGGTGGAAGCCGCACCGGCTATGCCCGTCACCCCCGATCCCGTCGCCTATATTAAGGCCGACCTGGCCATCTCCCACGAGCAGGTTCCTATCCTTCAGCAGGTTGTGATCTCCCTGCAGGATGATTTCAAGACCTACGACATCCTTCGCGCTTATGCCCTGGATGAGGAAGAAGATATGTACTGGAGCGAGGCTCAGCTGGAACTGATCGAAAAGATCGGCCTGCAGAACTGGCTCATCAAACAGATGTAAAAGGCATTGAATCTTTCAGAGCTTACATTAGACCGGGAAGGGCTGACTGCCGCCATTGCCTGTGAAGACGCCGCTTTCGAGGCGGCGCTTCGCGAAAAGGCTTATCAAGTCAAAGTGGCGACAGTGGGCCCGGAGGTCTATCTACGTGGGCTCATCGAGATTTCCAACCGCTGCGTCAAAAACTGTCTATATTGCGGTATTCGCCGGGATATCCGCTGCCAGCGCTACGAACTTTCTGAGGAAGAAGTGCTTACCACTGCTCAGATGGCAGCCGAACGGCATTTCGGTTCTGTTGTAATTCAGGGAGGGGAGCGCACCGACGCAGCTTTTATCCGCAAAATCACCCGCTTGCTGAAGGCAATAAAATCTATTGATACCGGGGCCGATCCTCCGCTGGGAATCACCCTTTCCCTGGGCGAACAGCCCCGCGAAGTTTATGAGGAATGGTTCGATGCTGGCGCGCACCGCTATCTGCTGCGCATAGAATCCAGCAATCCGGATCTTTTCCGCCGGATTCATCCCAGCGATCCTATGCATGCTTACGACCGTCGTCTTCAGGCGCTTTATGACCTGAAAGCGGTGGGCTATCAAGCCGGTACGGGCGCTATGATCGGCCTGCCTTCCCAGACGGCGGAAGATATGGCCGATGACCTTCTTTTCTACAAGGAATTCGATGCACCTATGGTGGGCATGGGACCGTATAATCCCCATCCGGAGACGCCTTTGACGCTGTCCGGCGCTCATTATCCCTCCGTCCAGAGGCGCTTCTCCCTGGGGCTTAAGATGATTGCCCTGCTGCGCCTGCTGATGCCGGATATTAACATTGCAGCCGCTACGGCCCTGGAAATCCTGGACCCCCGCGGCCGCGAAATGGGTCTTCTTTCCGGCGCCAATGTCATCATGCCCAACATCACGCCTCGGGAGCAGATGGTCAAATACAATCTGTACGACCGCAAGACCCTGAACGCGAGTGACGTGCAGGACCTTATTAACAAAGGCATTTCCATCGGCTTCGGCCGCTGGGGCGACTCTAAACACTTCGTATCTGGTATATAATGCAAGCTGTCCGTAATTCGCATATCATTCGTCATACGCTGCGACATTACCTGGCGGCGGCCATTTTTGCCGGCATCATCATCCAACTGAACAGCACCATCGACAGTATGGTGGCGGGCCAGTTTATCGGGGCGGATGCCGTGTCGGTCATCATCCTGGCCCTTCCGCTTGTGAATATCCTTATGCTTCCAGGCACTATCCTCCTGATGGGAACAACGCTTCTCATAGCGCCGGCTTTCGGAAATCAGGACTACGGGAGGGTGAACCGCCTGCTCACGGTAGGACTGGTATCGGCCTTTGCTGTCAGTGGAATCTTTACGGCTTTGCTGGCTGTATTTTCCGGGCCGGTTTCTCTATTTATCACCCAGGATGTGCGTCTGCAGCCCATGCTGCAGGAGTATCTGCCTTTTGCTTTTATTGGAAGTTTTTTTGCCCTTTTTGCCTGCGCCGGCAGCCAGTTTGTCCAAATTAGCGGTCAGCCGCGTCTGGTGACCTGGTTTGTAGGGATTTTCGGGGTGTTGAACCTGGCGCTGGATATTCTCTTTGTTCGGGTAATGGACATGGGCATTCGAGGGGCAGCGGCAGGCACCTCCGCGGCTGCGCTTCTGGGCTTTCTGGTCATGGTTCCATACTTGCTGAAGGAACCGCGTCCTTATCGTTTGTGTCGTACCAACTGGTCCAGCTTCCGCTTCCATTTCAAGGAAATCCTGTCCCGGGGCACTCCCGCCGCCATGACGGGCGTATCTATGATCATCCTGAATTTGGGACTCAATACCCTGGTACTGCGTACATTGGGGGCCGATGGTATGTTTACGTTGAGTATCTGCATGCAACTTCTGATGATCTGTATGTTGGTGCTAACTGCAACGGGCGGTACCATAACGGGCTTGGGCGGCATCCTGTCCGGTGAGGAGGATTGGGACGGGGTGAATCGGCTCATTTCGCTCATTTTGAAACTCTCACTGGGGCTGGCTTTCTGTGCGACGGTTTTGCTTCTTGCTTTTCCTACCGGGGTAGCTTCGCTCTTTGGGGCCGATGCTCACCTTGCTCAACTGTCGGCCGGGCCGCTCCGTATTTTCAGCGGAGTCTTTCTTCCTGCCACAGTATTGATGACGCAGGCAAATGCTTTCCTGCTGGTCAAGCGGGGTCGCCTGGCTGCCTTATTGCAGGCAGGCATCGTCGTTTGTACCTTGCCGCTCGCGCTGGCTTTTGCCCGCTGGAATCTGTGGGTGGCCCTGCCGCTTGGGATGTTCCTTCCTATGTTGGGGGGACTGGTGGCATCGGCCTTTCTCTCTCATAAAGAGGGGGAGAAACTGCATCCTTTGTGGCTGACACCTATGGGTGGCAAGCTACGTTCTCTCACCGTGAGCGTGGCTTACTCCCACGAAAGCGTGGCAAAGCAGTACCGTCTTCTTAGCGACAGGCTGGAGACTTTGCAACTTCCCCGTCCGGAACTTATAGCCGTCACTCACTGCGTAGAGGAAATGATGCTTCACCAATTGGAAATGGGCCTTTCCTGTGGGCTCAAGGGAAGTTTTGATGTGGGAATCGTGGACGGGGACAATCGTTTTACTATACTTGTAAAATCGGCCGGGAAGGCTTTCAACCCTCTTCACGCGTACGGAGAGAATGGCCCGGAATCGTTAAGTCTCCGCATTGTGGCAGGCTTCTGCCGGGATGTCAATTATCGTTATTCCAGCGGTGTCAACTGCGTGTATCTGAATTTTTAGCCCCAAGTTCGGGCAAATAATGGATTGTTTGGTTATTTCGTTAGGTGGATAAGATAACCATCAACGGGAACTCCGTTCACTTTGAATGCAGTGTAGTACTCCGGATAACCGTCTCGTGTCCATCGCATAGCATGTTGTACTCGGATCTTGTCTTTACTGCCATCTGGCCAGGAAATGCACAAATCGCTATCCCATTTCTTGGTCCCGTCCAGTTCGCCAAAGCGAAGATATACTACGTCAGACTCTGTGTAACTTGAGGGATAAATATAGAAGCCCTTTAGTAAAGCGAGATATGCTTTAGTTTGCGTGGTCGGCCATTGGAATGATGCTCCGTCAAAAGTGGCCGAGAAAGGTTCAGATAACCAATTATTAGGCGTTGCCTGGTCAAACATGTTATGACCTTGTGCATCGGTGACCTCCAACACGAATTCGATGGGGCTCATATCCCAAATCATACCCGGTTTCGGGCCATAACTGTCCTGCTTCAAGAATTCATCAAACGGATCCTTTTCGCAGGAGGCCAATACCAGCAAGGTAATTATGGAGAGCAAGATCTTTTTCATAAAACAAAGATATATATTTTAATTGGAATTGTGAGGTTAACGCTCCCACTGTCCCAAATCTGGGACGATAGCCGCATTTAGAGGCGTTTTCGCTGTTACTGTCCCACTTTTAGGGACGGTAGGCACACGGAAAGGCACCGGAGAATTCCGATTGTAGATAAAGAGATAGATATTTGGAGCATATGTACAAACGTTGACCAAACACTCCGAATCTCGAACCTCTCGTTCATCGAAGGGCTGCTCCAGATAC
>CAMYWP010000140.1 GCA_947302825.1 uncultured Bacteroidales bacterium | reverse complement strand
AGGAATTGAAGAGTTCCTTGGCGCGGGAGAAGTTACCTTCCACGTCGGAAAGGATACGGGACTTACCCACATAAGCGATCTTGTTGCCGGCTACGCCCTGGAACATTACGTCTGCATACAGACCCTTCCAGTTGAAACCGAAGGAGAAGGCAAAGGTCTGCTTGGGCATGGCAGAACCTACATACTGACGGTCGTTGGTGTCGATCTTGCCATCGTTGTTGAAATCCACGAACCGGAGGTCACCGGGCTGGGCGTTGGGCTGGATGAGCTTGCCGTCCTTCTGGTGGTCATAAACGTCCTCCCAACTCTGGAAGATGCCGTCGGTCTTGATCACGAAGAAGGAGTTGAGCGGCTGGCCGGGTTCGCTCTGGTAGAGCCACGGCACGCCGCCCCAGTCACCGCCACCGGTCCACTTGCCGGGGTTGCCTTCATCATCCAGGATACCGGTGGAAATCACCTGGTTGCGGTTGTAGGCAAAGTTGCCGTTGATATAGTAGCTGAAATCCTTGTTAATGGTATCCTTCCAGCCAATTGCCAGTTCAATACCACGGTTGGCAATTTCACCCTGGTTCACCTTCATGGCGTTACGGCCGATGGTCTGAGGCCAGCCCATGGTCTGGTCCTGAATCAGGTTGAAGGTGCGCTTGTTATAATAGTCAACGCTCACGGTGAGGCGATCCTTGAAGAGGTCGATATCCAGACCGGCGTCAATGGTCTCAGAGGTTTCCCAGGTGAGTTCATTGTTGATGGCGTTGG
The DNA here is from genome assembly GCA_947302825.1 of uncultured Bacteroidales bacterium. GTDB lineage: Bacteria > Bacteroidota > Bacteroidia > Bacteroidales > UBA932 > Cryptobacteroides. The sequence goes on along the minus strand of CAMYWP010000140.1, from coordinate 4,667 downwards.
CCGGGAACCAGAAGGTTCCAAAGGTCTGGCCCGCGGCGATACCGTAGTTGGGGGCTTCGTTCCAGTTGGAACTGCTCAAGGTATTGGACTTGTAGTTCATGGGAATGGAGCCCAGGTTACCTACACGACCCCAGGAAGCACGGATCTTGAGGAGGCTCACGATGTCATTCTTGGGGAAGAAAGGTTCACTGGAAGCCTTCCAAGCACCGGTGACGGCCGGGAAGTCGCCGGAGTTGTGCTCGTTGGGCAGACGGCCGGCGTAGTCCCGACGCCAGGAGGCGGTGACGAAGTAGCGGTCGTCGTAGCTATAGGAAGCACGGGCCACGAAGGCGATATTGCGGTCCGGTCCGTCAAAGTAGTCGCTGTTGAGACTGCTGCTGGAGGCGAACTTGATGAACTGCATCTTCTCGGATTCATCGGCCAGGCCTACGCCATAGCCGCCGAAGCCCTGCTTTTCCCAGTGATTCATAGTGAAAGCGCCCAGGACACCCACGCTGTGTTTGCCGAAGGTGCGGTCGTAGGTGATGGTGCTTTCGCTTATCCATTTAAAGGTACGGGAAGATCCCAGGTTCAGCGAATTGGTGGTGGAAGGCTTACCAACCTCCGGACGCATGGGGCTGAAGCTCTTGGAATTGGCGTTGTTCACATCAATGGTGAAGAGGCTGGAAAGCTTGAGGCCCTTGATAGGAGTGATGTGGATACCGGCGGTGTTCCAGAAGTCCACGTTGTGGCTCCACTCGGTGCTGGCATACAGCATACGCAGGGGGTTCACCACGTCACCGTGGATATCGGCGAAGTTGGAACCGTACTTGGCAATGTACTCGGGATCTTCGGTGGTAGTACCGCCAAAGGAACCGGCATAAGGACCAGCAGAGGCATAAGCTTCTGCGGACGGCGGCATCCAGAGGGCGGAAAGGAGAACACCCGTGTGGGCGGAGGAGTCGTCTACGCTGCGGCCCCAGCCGTCATCGTAGGACATGGTGTCCGTAATCTTGATCCACTTGTTCAGGTCATATTCTCCCTTGAAGCGGATGGCCAGGTTCTTCTTGTAGGTGTTTTTCAGGACACCCTGGTTATCCTGGTAGGAGAAAGTGAGGCGGCTCTTGAACACATCCGTACCGTAGTTGAGGGTTACGCTGTGACGCTGATAGGGAGCCGTGCGGAAAACCTCGTCAATCCAGTTGGTGCGCTGTACGCCCACCCAGGGGTTGATGGTGGTATCCCAACCGGAAGGCAGGGAGATACCGGCGTTCTGATGGGAGATGGTCTTCATCTGAATCTCTTCCTGAGCCGTGAGGGGCTGAGGGAGATTGTAGGCGCTGCGCACACCGGCCACCACGTCGTATTCCACGTGAATACCCTTGTTGGCCTTCTTGGTGGTTACCAGGATTACACCGCCGGCACCGGAGGTAGCACCATAGATAGCGGCGGAAGCAGCGTCTTTCAGAACTACGATGCTCTCGATGTCGTTCATGGAATACACGGAAGCACCGGGAACGCCGTCCACGACCCACAGCACGGAGTCGCCGTTACGGGAGCCTTGACCACGGATGAGCAGATTGGCACCGCTGTTGGGGTTACCACCGTTGTTGGAAACCACCACGCCGGGGATCTGGCCCTGCAGCATTTGGGTGATGGAAGTCACGGGACGCTCGGCGATCTTTTCAGGGGATGCCACGATACCCACGGAAGCGGACAGGTCCTTCTTCTTGGTCTGGGCACCGTAACCCAGGGCTACGGCTTCCTGAAGGACTTCTGCATCTTCCACAAGGGTGATGTTAATGTTGGCACGTCCGTTCACGGGAATCTGCTGGGTCACATAACCCAGGCAGGAGACCTCGAGGACTGCGTTGGACGGAACAGTGATGGAATAGTTACCATCCATGTCCGTGACTGCGTTGGCGTTACCGGAAAGCACAACAGCACCCACAATGGGTCCCACGGCATCCGACACGGTTCCACGCACTGTCAAGTTCTGGGCTTGCGCCGAGAAGGTTGCCACCAGGCACATGAGTGCAGCGGCAAAACCGAACAGTTTTTTGGAAATCATAATGGTTGGTTAAAAGTTAATGTAATTAGTGTTGGTACAACTATTTATAGTCAAGTGGTATAATTTGCGTTTTGCTTTTAATTTGTGTTATCGATAGGCATGCGGTTTTTTATAATTAGGTTCAAAGATATAAAAATATTTCAAGAAATGCACAAATACAAAAGAAAATGAACACAAACAAAAGCCTTTCATTCAGTTCCAAATAAAAATACTTTAATTTTTGATAATAATACTTATTTATTTGACCCATGTCCTACCTTAAACTATATTATAAAAGAATTCGCCTGACTCGATGGATAGAAGAAATGAAGGGAACTCTTTCTCAAGGAACTGCCGACAGCTTCAATGGTTTAAAGAAACATCTGACACAATATGAGGAAGTATGGGGCATAAAGGATCCTTATCTGAGCCATATCGGCCATAGTTTCTGCCAGAAATTTGCCCTATATCTTTCGAAGGCCGATAACGCCAGGACCCGGAGTCCCCGACCACTGTCCCCAAACACACAGAAAAAGCTGCTTACTCAATTAGAAACCGTTTTGAATAAGGCCGTACGCAACGGACTCATCCCTTCCAATCCCTGTTCAGAACTGGACTTCACTTTAAAAACTACTTCTCCCAAACGGATTTATCTAACGTATGAAGAAATCCAAAAGCTGCTGCTGACCCGATGCCGGAATGAAACCGTAAAAAACGCGTTTCTGTTCAGTTGTTTCTGCGGTCTCCGGTGGAGTGATGTCAAATCCTTACAATGGGAGGACATCCAAACAGACGCTCCTCTATGGATAATCTCCAAACAAATGGTCGAAACCGGAGAATGGGTTTTCCTGCCTCTGAGTGAATCGGCCCAATCTTTTCTTCCCCCGAAAAAAAATTGCGGCATCGTGTTCTCCCTACCCACACCCGCTTGGGCCAATGCCGTCATTCGGGAATGGGCCATCCAAGCTGGAATCCAGAAGAAGGTAACTTTCCATACTGCCCGGCACAGCTTTGCCACACTCCTCCTTACCATGGGGGCCGATATCTACACTACCAGTAAACTCCTGGGACACACCCAGCTTTCCACCACACAGATTTACGCACAAATCATTGACGAGAAAAAAGTCCATGCCGTAAGACTCCTGGATAAGTTACTGTAATAGGTCGTACCAACACTTATTATTAACTATCAACCTATTAATCAAACCATTCTTACCAATTTCTGCCGTCGGAGCGACCCCACAGGGCCGCTCCGATTACATCAAAACACAGGGCGAAACCAAATGGTTTCGCCCTGTAAATACTAAAGGAGTCCCTTACTTTTGATTCATAAGAGTGGTGCGGGTGGCATCGGCGTCGTCGCCGGAGGCCTTACCGCCAAGGCGTAGGACGATAGGAGCCAGAGGGCTGCCTTCCTTTACCAGGGCGTCCAGCTGCTTCTTGTTATGCTCCCCGCCCATCTGGGTAGCGGCAAACACAGCGGCTTCGCCTGCCTCGCCGGGTGTGAAACTCTGATCGATGAGTTTCTGTAAATCCGTCAGTTTGTTCCGGCCAATCCAATACAATACATCGGCCTTGGCGGCGTCCGGGAGGGTCGGGAACAGTTTCTTGATGGTCTTGACAAGGGCCTTGGGGCCGGCGGTTTCATCGGCATACTCCAAAACGGCGTTGGAATACACGCGATCGCCGCTCTTAAGCGCTTCCGTAACCAATTCGGGCGCGGCCGAGGGTTGGGCCGATAACAGTTTCCAGGCGTCCTGGCACTTCAGGTGCGTGGCTTTTTCCGTAGGGAAGGCCGTCAGGGGCCGATCCAGGGTATTCTGTCCCCAAACGGCAAGGGTCAGGGACAAGGCTGCGAGGAGGGAAATTATCTTTTTCATAGGCTCATGTACGATGCCCACGGGGTGCGCATGGGCTGGTTAATGAGGGCATTGGCCGCATCGTCACCAATGAAGCGGCAAGTCTCAGGATCAAAGTGCAGGGTACGGTTCAGACGCAAGGCGGCCGATCCGATATTCACAATGGTGCAGCTGTGGTGGCCGATCCTTTCGTCCAAAGCAAAATGCTGCCGGGTGCGCACGCAATCCAGGAAATCCGTATGGCGGGGAGCCGGGGCGGGAAGCTCATTCAGGAGTTCCTGGACGTTGGGAATGGTGCATTCGAAGCCCTGGTACACCTTTCCGTTGGGGCCTTCGATATAAGGCACCTTGCCGGGAGTCTCAAATCCTTCGCCTTCCAGGATGATCCGGCAGCTATCGGCATAAGTATAAGTGATTTTGCGCCAGATGCCCACGGCGTCGGCGTCCTGCACGGGAGCGTCCACCTCCACCTTTACGGGATAGGTGTCGTCCTTACCTAATATATATTGTACGGGGTCGATGTAGTGCTGGCCCATGTCGCCCAGGCCGCCGCTTTCGTAGTCCCAGTAGCCGCGGAAGGTCTGGTGTACCCGGTGAGGATGATACGGCTTGTAAGGCGCCGGACCCAGCCACATGTCGTAGTCCAGTTCTTCGGGGATGGGCTGCTGCACCAGTCCGGTCTTTCCGGTCCAGTAAAACTTCCACGCAAAGCCCGTGGAGGCCGATATACGCACGGTGAGGGGCCAGCCCAGCACGCCGCTGTCCACCAGTTTCTTCAG
>CAMYWP010000139.1 GCA_947302825.1 uncultured Bacteroidales bacterium | reverse complement strand
GTTCAGGATATCCTTGAGGGCGAGACCGATACCGGCCGACAGACCTCCGGCCACCAGACTCAGGGAACCGGTAGGAATCCGCAGCACGTCCACTACCACCACCACATAAATCATCCACACCAGCACGCTGATCAGGCTGTTGCCCAGGGACAGGTTGATTTCGTTGTCCCGGATGGTGGTGCGGTTGTGCTTCTTCATAAAGGTGACATAACGCACATACTGCCAGATGGCATGGATGGCCCGGTTCAAATAGCGCAGGACGAGGTACAGGATAAGAAGGCCGATAATGGCCCTGCCCGAAATCCGGAACGTTTCAAAGCCGTCCTTGTCCATGAGCTGGACAAAGGGGTTATTGAAGATTTTGTCGTACAGGTCGTCGAAGTCGAAGATGTTCAGCGACATATGCACACACATCGGCACTGAGAGCAACAGCATGGCGGGAACCACCACCTTCCTGATGAGGTCGTGGAACCAGGTGGCGCCAAACAGCAGGGACTCGCGGTCCTCGCCGCCCACAAAGGTAATGCTTTCGCGCATGGCCGACACGCGTTTATCCAGCACCCGCTCCTTGTATCGGCCCAGAAGGTCTATCATGCAGAAGATGGTTAGCAAAACAGCCAACTGGAAATACCACCATACCAGGATGAGCAGCGCCACGAAGGTGTAGCCCAGGAACGAGAATATGAACGCAACCAGATAGATGGCCAGCGAGGTCCACCCCAGGGCGCTGTCGATGGCGGTTGCCTTTCCGCTTTCCAGGATGCAGAAGAGCAGTTGTCGCAGCACGGCAAGGGCCAGGATGGGCGGGAACAGGAAATTCATCAGCCTGTCCGGAACGAAGGTGATGCGGCAGACGATGATGATGATGGCAATGACAAAAGCGGGGATATAGAGTCTGAGACCGGGAAGGATCTGCTCCCGCTTCACACGCAGCAGCAGAGAGCCGGTAATGGCCATAAGCAGCCAGAGGAAGGTATTGATGTGCCGGGCGCCCAGCGCAACATACTCGTTAAAGTTCATGCTGAAGCCCAGCAACATGAAATAGATGAGGGTTCCCGCCAATACGGAGAACAAAGGTAACTCATTCAGGGGAAGCAGGCGCCTGATCTTGCGGATGCGGCTCAGCAGCAGCAGGAAGAGGAACATAAGCACCCAGAAGACCACCAGGGCCACCAATTGGATGGCTGTAACCAGCACAAGCATGGCATTGACGCCCTTGCTGGAAAGGCCATCGAAAAGATTGCCGCCATCCTCTTCCTGGGACAAATCCGCCTCTATCACTTCTTTTGTTGCCTCTTCCGTTGTCACGGCCGATGGATTCAGAGCCAAAGAATCCGTAGCCACGGAATCCGCCGGCTGGGAATCGGACGAGGCCAGATTATTGAAATCGTACTGATCGCGCAACGCCGCCTTTACTTTATCCCAATGAACTTTGGGATTGGCCAAAATGTCCAAGAAAGGCGTCTGACCATCTACAAAGACATATTTTTCCAGTCCGCGATAACGGGACTGGGCATAATCGTATGCTTCCTTCATGCGCCAGTAAGCGGCCTGGTAGTGCGTACTGTCCGCTATCATGGTGGCCCGGTTGGTGGCATAGACTTTCAGGAAATCGGAGGCATACTTGATACAGGTATCCCGATAAATCTCGCCCATCTGGTCCAGAACGAAAGGAGACGAGAGCGAATCTTTCACCGCTATCTTGATCACCTCCCGCTCCAGGGAAGAAGCGATTTCCAAATATTGTTGATCCAGGGAGTCGCCGTGAAACATAAGGCTGTCCGGCAGGATCTCAACCTCAATTTCTTTCTTAATGGGAGGAAGCCGCCGAAGGGCCTCGATGAGGCGGGCATAGCGGTCGATCTCGACGCTCAGATCGTTGACAATGCGGTCGTACGGCCTTCTTTCCTTGTTGAAATCCTTGTATGCGGTAGAGACTTTGTTCAGGGCGTAGGCCAGGTCGAACGTCATTTCCGGCTCCTGTGTATACAAGAGGATGGAGAGCTCATTGGACTGTGTGATAATGTCCACCACCCGCTGGTGCTGAATCTCATAGTCTTTATCGAAGATGGCCTGTTCCACCATCTTCTGCTCATAATTCCCTTTCAGTTCGGCCTGCAGGTCCCGGAGCACTTCGGTGATGGGCTGCCCATTCACAATGGACAGCAGCGGTATGCTAAATACGAGAGCAGCAAAGGCTAATGTCAGCCACTTCTTCTTCATATCCTTGAACGTTTCTATACAATCGTTCAAAGATACTCATTTTTTTCGTTATTGCATAAACAGTTCGGCCTTGAGATAATCCAGGTTATCCTTGGCGAAGGCATAACCCTTTGAGTCGGGGCGGGCCACCGCCAGATACTTTTCGTACCATTCAATGGCCTGTTGATAGTCCTTCTTCTGCTGGTAGCAATAGGCCACGGTGGAAAGGGCCGATATGAATTTGGGATTGTACTTATAGGCTTCCTTGTAATGTTCGATGGCCTTGTCCCAGGAATCCTGCCTCCGGTAATACATCAGGCCATATTGCTGCTGGATGCGGGAGGCCAGCGCCGGGTCCGGCTGAATCATCTCCCAGGCCTTGTCCAGCCAGGGTTTCACTTCCTTTTCAAAAGAACGGAACGCCTCCAGTTTGACGGCCGCAATGGAGTAGGCCAGGTTCACGTCGCTGGAATCGATCTGCCAGGCGGCCACCAGCTCTTTTTCGGCCCGGTAGGTTACCTGACCATGCCAGTAACTTTGCCCCAGATAATAGTGGATGGGATAGGTGTCGTTGCCCACTTCCTTCTGACGCTCAAATACTTTCACGGCTGGGTCGTAATCGCCCTTGCGGTATAGCGCCAGGCCTTTGAGCGGAGCGATGGTGGTGTTGTCCGGATCTTCGGCCAGAAAAGGCTCGCTGATGGCGATGGCCCCGTCATAATCCTCTCCGTCGATGAGAAGGCCCATCGCTTTTGAGAGGACGGTCTCGTTCTGGGGTTTCAGCGCCAGGGCTTTGCGGTAGTACCACAGGGCTGAATCGGCCTGTTCCAGCTGGCGGAAAGCATCGGCCACGTAGCTGGCCACCGCGGGAATGGAGTCCCGCTGCAGCACTTCCCGCCCGGCCTGAATGCTCTGGGGATAGGCCCTGAGCCGATAATAGACCTGCATGAGCCGGATCTTATAAAGGAGGTTATCCGGGACGCGGGAGGAGAGCATGAAATAAGTCCCGGCGGCATCGTCATAGGCGCCGCTCTGGAAATGGCAATCGGCCAGTTCGGCCAGCACGGTCTCGTCCATCATGCCCGGCTGCACCAGGGCCGATAAGGCTTCTACGGCTTCGTCGGTGCGATAAATGCTCTTCAGGTACCGCGCCTGCGTGAGCACGGAATCGCGATGGGAGGTCTGCGCCCCCAAAGGCACGCAGACCATGATCCAAAGCGATAGGAGGAGGACTTTCCTCATCGAAGCTGATACACCACCGGGAAACTGTAGACAACCGGAACGGCCTCTCCATCGGCGTTATAGCCGGGCTCCCATTTCGGGGAGGAAGACACAACCTTCACGGCCTCGGCATCCAGGTCTTCGCGAACGCTGCGCAGCACCTTGACATCCCGGACCACGCCATCGGCCCCCACGGTGAATTGCAGGAGTACGCGGCCCTGGGCACCGTCTTTCTTTGCCTGCTCCGGATACTTGAGCTGACTGTTGACCCAGCGGGAGAATTCGTTGGCATCGCCGCCGTTAAAGCCGGGCTTATGCTCAATGAGGCTGAAAGGAACGGCTTCCTTTTCAGAAGCTTCAGCTTCGGGTTCATCGGTTACGGTAATGGTGTAGCCGGCGGTTTCGGTTGCGGCAGGAGCTTCCTGCTCCACGGTCTCCGGAGCCGGCGTCTTGCTTTTCTTGTTGGGATTGCAGGCGAACATAAACACCGCCAGCACGGGAATGAGGGCCAGGTACGACCAGCGCATCCAGCCGGAAGAAGTGGGTTTAAGCATCATTTCAATACGGTTTTTGAGTTTGGCGTGCTGGAAGCCGCTGGCCAGGGAGAAGCGCTGTTCCCCCACGGCTTTTCGCACAAGGAGTAGTTGATATTGAGTAGCATTAATGCCTTTTTGGAGAACGCCTTCATCGGCCTCATATTCGTGCAGGAGGCGCAGCTCTTCGCGGGTGGTCCACGCCAGGGGATTCCACCAGAAGAGCAGTTGGAGGGGCAGGAAGAGCAGCAGGTCCAGCGAATGCCGGCACCGCACATGCATCTGCTCGTGCGTAAAGATGGCCGGATTATCCTCCAGGTCTTTTCGGCCCATCACCACCGTCCGGCCCCAGCTGAAGGAAGGGATGTTTTCGTCCAAAAGCAGCAACCGGCAGCCTTCCAGCTCCGTTTTTTCGGCACGCCAGATCACCCGGCGCATCTTCTGGGCCGATAGCAGATAGAGCGCAAGCGTAGCGAGAGCACCGGCAATATAGAGCGCCAGTAGCACGTCTTTCCAGGGGAAGGCCGCCGGAAGCGTCAGATCGGCCGGCTCTCCCACAGCGACGCTTTGTATGGTCAATATTTGAGCAACCCCTGTGGCCTCTGTCGCGGTCCGGAGACGGATGAAGGGTAGCAGCAAGCACAGATAGCTCCCCGCCAGCAGCAGCACCCGGTTCAGCCGGAAGAACGTAGTGCGTCGCATCACCAAGAGGTAAAAAGCGTAGAACAGGCTCAGATAGAGTCCCGCCCGTGCAATATATAAGAGGAACGGACTCATTGCTGTTTCTTTTCAATTTGGGCAATCAGGTCTTTCAGCTGCTGGAGATCCATTTTATCCTCCTCCACAAACTGGGATACCAGGCTCAGATAAGAGTTGTCATAATAGCGGGCCACTACCTCGGAAACAGTATCTCCGTGGTACTGCCGTTCGCTGATCTTTACCTTATAGCGGAAAGAGTTGGCCATGGGCTCCCGCTCCACGAAACCTTTCTCCTCCAGGAACTTTACCAACGTGGCCACCGTATTGTAATGCGGCTTGGGCTCCGGTATGTATGTAATTAAATCCCTGATAAACAAGGGCTCATGCGCCCAAAAGATGTTCATCAGCTGCTCTTCCTTGGTTGTCAGTTTCTGTTTCATCGGCTGTCTTGCATAAGGTCTTCCGATGCAAAGATAGCGATTATTTCCGTAACTCCTAATTTTTTTAGTAGATTTCCTTTGTTTTTTCGGAGACGCTTCCTTCCGCCTTGCCGCCTCGGCAAATAATCGCCAATCTGTGCGTTCTGCTCGCCAAGGTGGCAATGTTTTCGCTCCTAACAGCCATTTCCCCTGCCGCCTCGGCACGAAATCGGCCTTCTGCCCATTCTATCTGCCAAGGCGGCAACATACGGCCTCTGGCGCAGGTCGGTAATGGTTTAACCCCTTAAGTGCGTTTACCGTCCCCAAAATGTCTTTCCCTGAAATAAGTTGACTCGCAAACACGAGTTAACAATGTTTATTTAT
>CAMYWP010000138.1 GCA_947302825.1 uncultured Bacteroidales bacterium | reverse complement strand
CCTGCGCCGCATCCAGTTCGCCAGCCAGGAAATGGTGATTCCGCTGGAGAACTATGCCTTCCACCACTCCGACAGCGCGCGCTACGGCGAACAGGTCCGCTCCATGAACCTCAAGAGCCTGCAGCACGGGCACGATTCCCTTACCAATCTGGTCCATGAGGGAACCCTCCGGCATGTAAAGGAATTCCGCGACCTGGCGCATCTTGGCTACAAGGACCAACTGGACACGGCCTGGCGCAGCAAGGGGACGATGCTGCTGGATCCGCCCTCCGAGAAAAGATGGCTCTCACTCAAAGACCAGCAGCGCGGCCTGGAATCGGCCGTGACCACTGCCCGGCGTCTCCAAGGCATGGCCAACGGACAAATCATGGATTCGGCCGAATACACCCACCTGATCCACCGCACGGACGTGGAAATCTGGAAGAAATACGCCCAGGCTCTGGCCTGCCTGCTGCTGTTCTTTATCGGGGCGCCCATCGGCGCACTCATCAAGAAGGGCGGTCTGGGTACCCCGGCCATCCTTTCGATGCTGTTCTTCGTGCTGTACTGGGTGGTGGACATCACCGGCGAGCGCCTGGCCAATAACGGCAGCACCACGGCTTTCGTGGGCAAGTTCATATCGGCCTTTGTGCTGGCGCCCATCGGCACCTGGCTCACCGTAAAGGCCATCAAGGATGCCAGCATCTTCAATATGGATCTGGTGAAAGCCGGATTCCGCAAGGTTAAAAGTAAATTCTTCCGTATGTTCAGAAAAACCCGTATCGTCTATATGGGCACGCCGGAGTTCTCCGTGGGCCCGCTGGACGCCCTCATCAAGGGTGGCTATCATATTGTGGGTGTGGTAACGGTGCCGGACAAACCTTCGGGCCGAGGTCTCAAGATGAACGAAAGCGCGGTGAAGAAATACGCCGTACAGCACCAGCTGCCTCTGCTGCAGCCGGAAAAACTCAAGGACGAGGACTTCCTGAGAGAGCTGGCCGCCTGGAAGGCCGATCTCTTCGTGGTGGTGGGCTTCCGCATGTTGCCGGAGGTGGTGTGGAGCATGCCCAAACTGGGGACGTTCAACCTGCACGCCGCCTTGCTGCCGCAGTATCGCGGCGCAGCCCCCATCAACTGGGCGGTCATCAACGGCGAAAACATCACGGGCGTGACCACCTTCATGATCGACAAGAAAATCGACACCGGCGGTATCATCCTGCGTTCCGAGTGCCGGGTAGAGCCCACGGACACGGCGGGTTCCCTGCACGACAAACTCATGGAACTGGGTTCGCAACTGGTGATAGAAACGGTGGAAGGCCTGGTGCAGAAGAACGTGGAACTGCGCGTGCAGCGCAGCTTCATCCAGGGCTCCGAACTCCTGAAGCCCGCCCCGAAGCTCACGCACGAGCTGCAGCACATCGACTGGAACGACACCACCAAACATGTTTACACCCTGATCCGCGGCCTGTCTCCCTTCCCCTGCGCCTATACGGAACTGGTTCCGATGGAGCCGGAAGGTACCGCGGTTCAGCTGAAGGTGTTCTTCGGGGAAATGCGCTTTGACCTGCATGCCGAACCCGGCACGGTGCTGAGCGACGGCAAGACTTACTTCGCAGTGGCTACACAGGACGGAGCCATTGCCATCACAGACCTGCAACTGGCCGGCAAGAAGCGGATGGATGTCCGCAGCTTCCTGCTGGGCTTCCGCAATCCCACCTCCTATGGGACCACCCCCGGCACCTCCAAGGCCGAAATAGCCAAAGCCGCCCCGAAGGAGGATGAATAGCATTATCATCTTAGGTAACGGGGCGTTCCCCACCGAACCGTATCCGGTCTATCTGCTGGATTCGGCCGAAGGGGTAGTGTGTTGCGACGGGGCCCTGATTAAATTGCTGGAGCATAACCCGTCGGCCCGTCCCATAGCGGTAATCGGCGACCTGGATTCCCTGCCTGAGGAACTGAAGGAACGTTTCGCGCCTGTGCTGGTGCATGAAACCGAGCAAGATACCAACGACCAGACCAAAGCGCTGCGCTGGGTGCTTACCCATCACCCGGAGGTGCAGGAAATAACCTTTTTGGGCGCTACGGGCCTGCGTGAAGACCATACCATCGGCAATTTGGGGCTCCTGATGGACTATCCCCGACAGTTCGAACTGGGCGACCGGCGCCTTTGCATGGTCTCTGATTTCGGGACGGCATTTACCGTAACGGACAGCTGCGACCTCCATCTGGGAGAAGGTCGCAGAATCTCGCTCTTCAGCGCCGATAATTCCCTTAAAGTGACTTCAGAGGGCCTGGAGTGGCCCTTGGACGATGTGGTGTTTGACGCCTGGTGGAAGGCCACGCTCAACCGCACATCGGCCCCTATCGTTTCCCTTCATTTCAATCATCCATCGGCCTTGCTGGTGCTGGTGGACTAAACGCTTATTGTTTTATGAATCCCGCCTTCTTCCGCTTTGCTTTTGTGGCTGCTGCCGCCGCCATTCTGGGCGCCTGCCTCCCCTCCTGCTCCACCCCTGAAATCCAAACCACCATCGTCTTTGCCGAAAACAGCGACGACTGCCATTATTATCGCATCCCCGCCATGTGTCTGGATGCCCAGGGGAACATCGTGGCCGTAACCGACCGCCGCTATGAGAATATCGGCGACCTGGGCTACCGCAATACCAGCATTGACATCAGCACAAAGCGCAGCACCGATGGCGGAAAGACCTGGGGCGAACAGCATTTCATCGCCCGCGGCGACACTTCCCGGGTTCTGGGTTATGGTTTCGGCGACGCTTCGCTCACCCTTACCCGCAGCGGCAAAATCCTGTGCCTGATGGCTTGCGGAGAAGGCCCCAAAGGTTTTCGGCGCGGTTTGAAACATACTTCGGTGAGCACCAGCGACGATGGCGGCATCACCTGGAGCGAGCCCCGCATCATTCCTCTCCCCGAGAACATTCACAGCGCCTTCATCACTTCCGGCAAGGGAGTAGTGGATGCCGATGGCGATATCCTCCTGGTGGCCTGCGTATTACCGCGGGATTACCCCGATCCCATGCCTTGGCCCTGGCCCGTTGAGCCGCACCTTTATTATTCTAAGGATGAAGGACAGACCTGGACGATGCAAGCGGAAGCGATTGTTCCCCGGGGCGATGAATCCAAACTGGAGCTGCTTCCCGACGGACGTCTGCTCTTCAGCGCCCGCAACGGCGTCTATGGCCCCAGAATCATGAACACGGCGTCCAAGGGCGAAGACGGCATCTGGCACTGGGGAGAGGCACATCCTTCCGAAGGTTTGATGGCCAACAGCTGCAATGGAGATATCATCCTCTGGAAGGATGGCATGGTTATCCATTCCTACATCAAGGACAAGGACCAGCGCACAGGTCTCACACTGGCCGTAAGCTGCGATGGTGGCACCAGCTGGACCGACTTCCTTACCTTACAAAGCGGTCCAGCGGCCTATTCCACCATGGTCTGTTTCAAAAACGGAGATATCGGCATCCTCTATGAGGACGGATCCCGCAGCGAGGACGGGGGCTACGATATCGTCTTCTCCCGTATCCCCCGCCGTCTCCTTTCCTCCGCTATTCGTTCAGCGCGTCAGCGCTCTTGATGAACTTGGCCAGATCGGCCTCGGAGACATGGTAGTTCTGCATTTCTCCGGAGAAGTACTGATCGTAGGCGGCCATATCCACGAATCCGTGACCGGAAAGGTTGAAGAGAATGGTCTTTGCCTCGCCGGTTTCCTTGCACTTTAAGGCTTCGGTGATGGTGGCGGCAATGGCGTGGCAGCTCTCCGGAGCGGGGATGATGCCTTCGGTCTGGGCGAAGAGCACACCGGCCTTGAAGGAATCCAGCTGCTCAATATCCACAGCTTCCATATAGCCGTCTTTCATAAGCTGGCTCAGGATAACACCGGCGCCGTGGTAGCGCAGGCCACCGGCATGGATGGCGGCGGGCTTGAAGCTGTGACCCAGGGTGAACATGGGCAGGAGCGGGGTCATACCGGCCTCGTCGCCGAAGTCATACTCGAATTTACCCTTGGTGAGCTTGGGGCAGGAATAAGGTTCGGCCGCGATGAAACGGGTCTTTTTCTCGCCGGAGATGACGTGGCGCATGAAAGGCAGGGCAATGCCGCAGAAGTTGGAGCCGCCGCCGAAACAGGCAATCACGATGTCCGGATACTCGCCGGTGAGGGCCATCTGTTTTTCGGCTTCCAGGCCGATGATCGTCTGATGCAGGCATACGTGGTTGAGCACGGAACCCAGGGCGTACTTGCAGTTGGGCGTGGTCATGGCCAGTTCGATGGCCTCGGAGATGGCGCAGCCCAGAGAACCGCGGTCGTTGGGGTTGATGGTAAGGATATCCTTACCGGCACGGGTACTCATGGACGGGGAAGGAGTAACGGCAGCGCCGAAAGCCTGCATGATGCTGCGGCGGAAGGGCTTCTGCTCATAACTCACCTTTACCATATATACTGCGCAGTCGATGCCGAACTTCTTGGTGGCATAACTCAGAGCACCACCCCATTGGCCGGCGCCCGTTTCCGTGGTCAGGTTGGTAACGCCCTGCTCTTTGGCGTAATAAGCCTGCGCAATGGCGCTGTTCAGCTTATGACTGCCGGCCGGGGACACGGATTCGTTCTTGAAATAGATGTGCGCAGGGGTGCCCAGGGCCTTTTCCAGTTCGTAGGCGCGCACCAGCGGGGTGCAGCGGTAGGCGGCATACTGCTCCCGTACTTCCTCGGGGATGGGGATCCACTCGTCGGTCTGGTTCAGTTCCTGATCGGCGCAGGCCTTACAGAAGATGGGATAAAGGTCTTCGGGTTTCAGGGGCTGTTTGGTGGCAGGATGCAGGAAAGGCAGGGGCTTGTTGGGCATCACAGCCTGGATGTTGAAGTAATGGGTAGGAATCTCGCTCTCCGGGAGCATGTACTTTTTCTGTTTCATATCAGTATAATTTTTGTTTATTGTTTTCCTTCTTTTTGGTGGCCGGACGAAAACTTTTTTTACCCCACGAGGGGGAGCAAAAAAGTTTTGTCCGTCCCTAATTTACTTTCCAATATTTTTATTTCTCGTTTCTATTATGTTAGTTCCAATTATATTTGTTCCTCTTTTTTACTAAAAAATTAGGCCCACTGTAAGTCAGCGGGCCTTTTCTATACATATAACTACGGCGAAGCGACTTACAGGATTGAGCTGTAAGTGCGCCACCAGTTATTGTTGTTCTTTCTCATGCTGTTACAAAGATGAGCAATCGAAATGAAAAATCCAAATTATTTTTTAAAATTTTGAAAGAAGGGGCTCTGTCCACTGGGCCGATGCCGTAACGGTATTGGCTTCTGCCCAGGCATTGAGGGCGGTGGCGACGAACAGCAGCACGATGAAGGCGGCCACGATGATGCCAATCACTTTCAGACGCTTCTGCCACTTCTTGTTGTTCCAGCCGATGGTCTGGAACATGCTCCAGAAGCCATGCTCCAGGTGCAGGAACAGGGCGATGAACCACACAATGTACAGGGCCACGACCCACCA
>CAMYWP010000137.1 GCA_947302825.1 uncultured Bacteroidales bacterium | reverse complement strand
CGCAGATGCGAAATTAAAATTATATATATCTTGAAGCGAATCGTTTATTGCCTGGCGATAGCCCTTGCCGTTACGGCTTGTGTCAAGGAAAAACCGGCAGCCGGTGACCTGTCCCTGGTCCCCGCCCTGGATAATGCGGCCTGGGAGGCCTCCCAGTGGATTTCCGTAGTGGACGCCCCCATAGCCGAGGGACCCGCCAAGGAGCATTATTGCAGCGCCCCCGGCGCCAACTGGTTCCTGTCCACCGTACAGAATGAAAAGAAGGTGAAACAGGCCATCTGGATGACCGCCGGCCTGGGCGTGTACGACCTTTACGTGAACGGAGAACTGGTGGGAAAGGAAGTGCTCAAGCCCGGCTTCACCCATTATGCCAAGACCAAACGGTCCTTCACCTACGATATCACCCCCATCCTGAACCGGAAGGCCGGGGAGCAGAACCAGCTCAGCGCCCAGGTAACACCCGGCTGGTGGGCCGATAAGATTGTCACCACCGGCAATCTGGAAACCATGCAGGGCAAGAAATGCGCCTTCCGCGGCGTGCTGGAGCTCACTTATTCCGACGGCAGCAAGCAGCTGCTGGGCACCGATACGGAGCACTGGACGGCGGGCATTGCCGGTCCGGTGAAGCACGCCGGCATTTTCGACGGCGAGGAATATGATGCCCGCGAGCCCATGGGCTTCGAGACGCCCGAACTGCTGAAAACCCCGGAAGTGAATACGGAATTCGAGGGAGAGATCCTGCCGGATAACGGCGCCGAAATCTATCAGCGTACGGACCTCACGCTCCAGCCTGTGCAAACTTACATCTGGGAGGGCGTAACCGATGCCGTAGCTTCGGAGAAAGAGGAAGAAGTGGAGTATGGCAAGGTGGTGGTCAAGCGTACTTACCAGGCCGGCGAAGTGGTGGAACTGAACCCCGGGGAAACCCTGGTGGTGGACTTCGGCCAGAATGCCGCTGCCGCCCCCTCCTTCGTATTCAAGGCCGCAGAAGGCACTAAACTGGTGTGCTATCCTTCGGAAATCCTGAACGACGGAAACGGCGCCGAGCGCCGCGGCATGGACGGTCCGGAAGGCAGCACGCACCGCAGGAACCTGCGCGTGGATCCGGGCGAAATCTGGCTCACTTATACCTTCGGCCCGTCGGAGGATTATGTCTCCTTCACTCCGCGCTGCTCCTTCTGGGGCTACCGCTATATCTCCGTGACGGTGGATGCACCGGTTAAGTTCCAGAGCATCACCTCCATTCCCGTCACTTCCATCAGCCAGGCTATGGAAATCGGCACGCTCAAAACCGGCAACGAGAGCATTAACCAGCTCATCTCCAATACCATCTGGGGCATGCGTTCCAACTACCTGTCGGTCCCTACGGACTGCCCGCAGCGCAACGAGCGTTTAGGCTGGATGGCCGATACCCAGGTATTTACGGAAACCGGCACCTTCTTCGCCAACACGGACCGCTTCTTCCACAAATGGACCCGCGACATCCGCGACAGCCAGGACCCCGAAACCGGCGGATATCCGGGCGTAGCCCCCTTCGGCCAATATGGCAATGAGAAGATGCGTCTGGGTTGGGCCGATGCCGGCATCATCGTCCCCTGGACCGTGTGGAAGCAGTTCGGTGACAAAACCATCGTGGACGAAAACTGGGAATCCATGGAGAAGTTCATGGACCACATCAATGCCACCAAGTACGACCACGCCGCCCTCCGGGAAGAAAACGGCAACTACAACTGGGCCGACTGGCTCAGTTACGAAGCACTGGAGAGCTGCAGCGGCCGCGCCTTCAAGGACAAAGCCACGCGCAAGCAGGCCGAGGAATACTGGAGCTTCCTGGGAGGTTGTTACTGGCTCCTGGATGCCCAGATGATGGCCCAGATGGCTCTGGACACCGACCGCGACGCCAGCAAGTATGAGGATATGAGTTTCGCGGCCTGGGAGTATCTGCGGGAGCGTTTCTTGACTGTAGACGGATCGTTCAAGCTGGACATCCTGAACACCATGCAGACCCCTACCCTCTTCGGCCTCAAACTGAACCTGTTTACCGAAGAAGCCGCTTATGTGGCCAGAGAACGTCTGCGGAAGAATTTCCAGGAGCACGATAACTGCCTGCAGACCGGTTTCCTGGGTACGTCCATCCTGCTGCCCACCCTCACGGAATCCGGTATGGAGGACATCGCTTACGAACTCCTTTTCCAGCGCAAGAACCCCAGCTGGCTGTACTCCGTGGACAACGGCGCCACCACCATCTGGGAACGCTGGAACAGCTACATGAAGGATTCCGGCATGGGTCCCAGAGGCATGAACAGCTTCAACCATTACGCCTATGGCTGCGTTTGCCAGTGGCTTTGGGAATATGCCGCCGGCATCGATACCAGTGTGAATATGCCCGGCTTCGAGTGTCTGTACCTGCATCCGGTCCCCGACATCCGTCTGGGCTGGCTGGAGGCCGAATACAACACCCCGCGCGGCGTGGTCAAGAGCGCCTGGAAATATGAGGGCGAAACCTGGATCTGGACTTTCACCATCCCTGAAGGGGTGAAGGAAGCCTATGTCACCCTCCCGGGCGAATCCGAAGACAAGCGCTACGAACCCGGTACTTACACCATCCAAATCTAAAGTTATGAAACGCATTTGGCTTGCCTTGACCCTGTTGCTGCTCCCGCTGCTGGCAGTGGCACAGAAGATTGACCCGAATAAGTGTTATGAACTGGTAACGCCGGATGGCTGGGTGCTGGACGTGCAGGGCGCTATCCAAACCGATACGCCCATCGTGCTGTCCAAACGCGAGGCCGGGAATGCCGGCCAGGTTTGGCAACTGCGTCCGCTGGGAAAGGATGTTTACCAACTGGTGAACGGCCTTTCTTTGCTGGCGCTGGATTGCGACGGGGAAGGGGAGCACCAGGTACTTCAGTGGTCCGATGCTATCCGAAATCCCAACCAGCAGTGGATGTTGAGCCGGCAAAAAGACGGCTCCTACACCTTAAAAAGCAAGGTTTCCGGCCTTGCGCTGGGCCTGAAGAAAACGGCCGCCTTTGGAGATGCCGTGTGGCAGCTTACCCCCGAAGCGAACAGCCCGCTGCAGCGCTGGAACCTACGGGAATCGGCTACAAAGGTATCCTTCCTTGCGTTCAAAACGTTTTCCGACTACGACTGGGAAAATGGGCGGATCTTTGCCGTGAACAAGGAGCCCGGTCATCCCACGCTGGTGCCCTTTGCCACCATGGCGGAAATGCAGGCCGATCCTGCGTTTGAGCATCCCTGGGAACGGACGAATTCGTCGCGCTACCTGCTGCTGAACGGCACGTGGAAATTCCATTGGTCCAAGAGCCCGGAAGAGCGCCCGCTGGACTTTTATAAGCCCACCTACAACGTCACCGGCTGGGACGATATCGAAGTTCCTTCCAACTGGGAGATGAAGGGTTACGGCACACCGCTGTACACCAATGTCACCTATCCCTTTGCCGTGAATCCGCCCTTTATCCAGGCGAAGCCGGGCTATACCATCCAGGCCGAACCTAATCCCGTGGGTTCTTACCGGTGCTATTTCAACCTGCCGGACTCCTGGAAGAGGGGACAGCAGATCTACCTGCATTTCGACGGCGTTTATTCTGCTTTCTATGTGTGGGTGAACGGCAAGAAGGTGGGTTACAGCCAGGGCTCCAATAATGACGCCGAGTTTGACATCACGTCCTATGTGCGCATCGGCCGCAATACGCTGGCGGTGGAAGTGTACAAGTGGAGCGACGGCTCCTATCTGGAAGACCAGGATATGTTCCGCCTGGCCGGTATCCACCGCGACGTATACTTGATGGCCCGTCCCAAACGGCACTTTACCGATTTCCGCTTCACCAGCGCTTTCGCCGATGACCTCTCCAGTGCCACGCTGGGTACGCGGGCCTATGTTAGCGAAGCGGGTTCCCGCGTACGGGTGACCCTTCTGGACCAGGAAGGCAAGCAGGTGGGCCAGGGGATCGGCACGGGCACGGAGGCCTCCTGCGCCATCGAGGTGCCGGGCGTGCAGCTCTGGAGCGCCGAAAAACCCTATCTGTACACGGTTTGTTTCGAACTCCTGGACCCCGACGGCAGCATCCTGGAGTGCACCAGTTTCAAGCACGGTTTCCGCAAGGTGGCATTCAAGCAGAACAAACTATATATCAACAATGTCCTAACCTATCTGAAGGGCGCCGACCGCCACGACATCCATCCGGTGTTGGGCAAAGCCATTCCGGTGGAATCTATGGTGGAGGACATCCTGCTCATGAAGCGGTACAACATCAATACCGTACGCACCAGCCACTATCCCAACGACCCCAAGATGTATGCGCTGTACGACTATTATGGCCTGTACATCGTGGACGAGGCCGATCTGGAATGTCACGGCTGCATGACGCTGAGCGACACCCCTTCCTGGAAGGACGCCTATGTGGACCGTGCTGTCAGGATGGTTCGCCGCGACCGCCTGCACCCTTCTGTGCTGTTCTGGTCGCTGGGCAACGAGTCCGGCAAGGGCGCCAACATCGTGGCCATGCGCGATGCCGTGAAGGCGCTGGACAATCGGCCCATCCATTATGAAGGGCAGAACGAGGCGGCCGATTTTGACTCCCAAATGTATCCTTCGCTGGAGAATATGGAGAAGATGGACCGCAACGGCGCAGATAAGCCTTATTTCCTCTGCGAATACGCCCACGCCATGGGCAATGCTATCGGCAACCTGGCCGAATACTGGGATTACATCGAGAACAAGAGCGTCCGTATGATCGGCGGCTGCATCTGGGACTGGGTGGACCAGGCCATCGTGATGCCCGGTGCGAACGACGGCAAGTTGTACTTCGGCGGCTCTTTCGGCGATGTTCCCAACGACAACGACTTCTGCTGCAACGGCATTGTTACGGCCGACAGGCGCGTTACCGCCAAACTCCTGCAGGTGAAGCAGGTGTATCAGTATGTGAAGATCCGTCAGCAAGGTCCCGGCATCCTGGAGCTGGAAAACCGCTATACGGCCTACAACCTGAACGAGATGGAGCTGTACTATACGCTGTTGCATGAGGGGACGCCGATGCAGGAAGGTCATCTTTCTTTGCCGGACACCGCTCCCTGGCAAAGCTGCAAGGTGGAGCTGCCGCTGGACAAAGTTACCGTGGAGGGCGATGCAGTCCTGCAGGTGGAGGTGCGCCTGAAAGAAGGCACCCGCTGGGCCGGTCCCGGCCATGTGGTAGCCAGGGGAGAGTTCGTGCCCTGGAACCCGGCTGCCCGCCTGAAGCCCGTGGACGACTCCGGCGCCCAGCCGCTGAAGATCTTTGTGGAAGAGAACCGTTACCTCCGGGCCGAAAACCCGGCCATCAGCGTCCGCTTCGACCGGGCCCGCGGCGCTCTGATGAGCCTGTGCCTGGAGGGCAAGGAAGTCCTGCACGGAATGAACGGACCGGTGTTCAACGGTTTCCGTTATATCAGCAACGACGGGGTCCGCTATGTGATAGACGGAAAGGACGAATCCGTGACCACCCAG
>CAMYWP010000136.1 GCA_947302825.1 uncultured Bacteroidales bacterium | reverse complement strand
AGGGTGTGGACAAGGGTTCTTATCCTACCGCCAAGAAGGTTGTCTTTGGTGTAAACATTACTTTCTAATATGACTGCCTTATGAAAACACGCAATATAATTTTTTCTGCAGTTGCCGGTCTTCTCGCCCTGTCTGTTGTATCCTGCTCCAATAAGCTGGATATCCCTCAGCACGGTGTATTGGACTATAATACTTTCTATAAGACAGATGAACAGGCACTGGAGGCCGATGCCGCCCTGTATCTGGAAATCTTAAACGGCGGTGGCCTTGGCTGGGACTAGTGGGTACGTCTTTGCAAGGCTATGTTCACCTCCTACTACTCGTTGATTTACAAAGCCAATGTCATTCTTGGACATATCGAGGAGGAAGGTGCCTCTGACATTGCCAAGATGGTCCGTGCCGAAGCAAAGGTTTTCCGCGCTTATGCATACTTTGACCTTAAGACCATGTGGGGCAATCCTCCGCTTGTAGACCACGAGCTCACCCCTTCCGAGTACAATGTACCCAACGGTACCGATGAGGAACTCTGGGGCCTGATGGAGAAAGACCTCACCGAGGCCATCGCTTCCGGTTATCTTTCCGAAAAGAGCAATGCCGATGACTCCTCTGTCTGGCGCGTGACAAAACAGTTTGCCCAGGCTCTGCTTGGTAAGGTTTATCTCTGGCAGGGAAAATACGACGAAGCCGCCAAGCAGTTCGACCTGGTGGTGGAATCCCAGAAATACCGCCTGATGGACGATTATGCCAATATCTTCCGAATTGGATACAAGCATAACTGCGAGTCCATTTTTGAGATTAACCGTGTATATGACGACAATGCCCAGCCTTTCTCCATGTACGCCCTGATGACAGGTTGGCGTATGGATAAGATGAACTGGCCTATTGACACTCCTATGATGAACACCGGCTGGGGCTTCCGCGTTCCCACCAAGAACCTCTACGACGAGTTTGTGGCCGATGAAGGCGTAAATGGTTATCGTCTTAACAATGCCATCAAGACTTACGACCAGCTTCAGAGTGAACTGGGTATCACCCTTAAGTCCCCGGTAATTGGTGAAGGTCAGTTCATGTGGAAGCTCCGTATCCTGGCCGAAGACCGTGGTACTAACAGTGACTGGGTGTACAGTGCCAACTGCATCTGGATGCGTTACGCCGAGGTGCTCCTCTGCGGTGCCGAGGCTCATTTCATGAACAACAATACCACCAAGGCCACGGAATACGTGAATAATATTCGTACCCGTGCGCATCTGGCTACCCTGGGAACCGTCACGCTGGACGATATCAAGCGCGAGAAGCGCCTGGAACTCTTTGGCGAGGGTACCCGTTTCCAGGATCTGCTCCGTTGGGGTGAAGGTGCAAAGATGGCCAATAACGGTAAAATTTATCCTTTACTTCAGGTTAATGGCTCTGTGGATTATGTGGATCCGGCTAACCCCACCTATGGTTTCAAGGCTGGTAAGCACGAGCATCTCCCTTATCCTGCAACTGAAATCCGTCTTAACAGTGCAATTAAGCAGAACTCCGGTTATTAATCGATAAAATTGAAAATGGATATGAAAAAGAATATCTTATTGATTGCGCTTCTGGGCATTAGCCTGGTTTCCTGCTACAAGTCCCAGCTGGACCCGGTTTCCGGTATGTTCCCGGTTCCGACAGAGGTTAAGGCAAGTGAATTTACTGCAGCCTCTGCTACCAGCGTGAAAGGCGAACAGGGCCGTCTGATTGACGTGGACCTGAAGTCCAATACTGCAAGCGTTCATCTGGCTATCGTTGGAAACAAGTATTATCTCACTGAGAACGTTTATCTGAGCGCTTTGGAAGCTACTGCAACCAGTGGCACCTTCATCGCCGCCAAAACTACGGTGAACGGCATCGGTAGCAAAGAAGGCCGTATCACGGTCTCCCGTGTTCCCGTTGACACCGAGAAGAAGACTTACAGCCTTGACGATATCTATACCATCAATGCCGTCCTCTTCCTGGCCGATGGTGCTCCTGTCAAATTCGAATGGACTGGCAAGCTGGAATTCCATCCGGACCCTGTCATTGGTGATATCATCGTGGAAAACACCATGGCCGATGCCGCTTCCGCCACGGAAGCCGGTAAGATGAAGCACCTGATTACGCTTGTCGATGGTGACGGCAATCCTTCCGGCACCTTCGAGATTTACACCGAAGTCGATGCAACGTCCATTGCCGGTACTTATGTGTGCAAGGAGTTTGCAGAGATGCTGGGTGAGGCCGGTATCATCGCTAACGGATACAACATCCCCGACTGGGGCATTTCCGGTGGCTCCTACTTCATGAAGGACGGTGCCCGCGTGGACATCGCTGCCGGTCAGATCGTGGTGATCGCTCCTCTCACGGACAAATCCTATGTGTTCAATGTGGCCGGTACGGACATCGTGGTCGCCGGCTCGGAGATGGGTGAAGGCGTCGTATTCGGTACTGCCGGTGCCGATGCCGTTTCCACCACGGAAGCAGGTAAGAATAAGCACCTGGTCACTGTTACCGAGGACGACGCACCCGCTGGCACCTTCGAACTGTATACGGAAGTCGATGCCGATATTACCGGCACTTATGTGTGCAAGGAATTTGCAGAGATGCTGGGCGAGTCCCTGATCATTGCCAATGGTTATAACATCCCGGATTGGGGTATCTCCGGCGGTTCCTACTATATGAAGGACGGCGTCCGCGTAGATATCAACGCCGGTGAATTGGTTACCGTTGTGAAGGCCGGCGACAAGCTCTATTCCTTCTGCGGAAACGGCATTACCTACCTGGTTAAATTCTAAACGATATGAAGCAATTCCGTTTTTGGCTTTATGTTACACTGGCACTGGGATGTTTTGTTCCCAGTGCCTGTAACAAGCCGGCTGCTTCCGATGACAAGCCGGTCGATATCGTCGACCTGCTGGGCAAGGAAGACAAACTGTATCAGGATTTGACCATTCAGAGCCAGTACAAAGGACAGAAAATGACTTATTCCGTCTGGCTGCCCGGCGGCTATGATGAGAACAAGGAGTATCCTTTCCTGTATCTTCTGCACGGCTATGAAAGCGGAGACCAGAGCCACCTGGACCGTTACTGGGTGGAAAAGGGGAATGCCCGTGAGATTGCCAAGAAGTATGTGAAGGAAGGAGGCGTTCCCATGGTCATCATCATGCCCAATGGCCTGTCCGATTTCTATATCGGCAACAATCAGGCTTATGAGAAGTATTTCCATCAGGAGCTGATGCCTTCCGTGGAGAAAGCCTTCAAGTGTAATGGCAAGCGGGCCATCGCCGGCCTTTCCATGGGCGGCTTTGGCACTCTCTATTACGCCTTGAGCTATCCGCAGAAGTTCACCTACGCCTATGCTATGAGCCCGGCCACCAGTATGAGCTGGTTCATTACCCTAGACCAGATGAAGGAAAAGGCGGCTGCACTTGCGGGTATCAAACCGCACCCCGACTTTACCATCGAGGTGGGGAATCAGGATACTACTGTGAGCAATGCCGATGCCAAGGAACTGAGTGATGCCATCAATGATGCGGCCCATTGCGAATGGATTGCCCGCGACGGTATCCACTACTGGGACTTCTGGCAGGAATGTCTTCCCAAAGCCCTTCAAAAAGCAGGAGAATCCTTTAAGTAAACTATAAAACACGAATGAAACGAATCTTTTCTACCCTTGTCCTCGGCCTGGCCCTTCTCGCCGCCTGTGCTCCCAAGAATCCGGTCCTGACCGTTTCCGGCGGACGGATCCAGGGCGTTCTCACCGACTCTTCCCAGGTTAGAGTTTACAAAGGCATCCCGTATGCGGCTCCGCCGGTGGGCGACCTCCGCTGGCAGGCCCCGCAGCCGGTTCCGGCCTGGGACGGGGTGAAAGTATGCGATACCTTCGGCCCTATCGCCTGGCAGCCCGGCAATGCCCCCGGCACCTTTTACGGCGATGAATTCTACTGGGAGGGGACCCCTGAGCAAAGCGAAGACTGCCTGTACCTGAACGTTTGGGCGCCGGCGGCCACCGTGGGCAAGACGGACGCGAAACTGCCCGTGGCGATGTGGATCCATGGCGGGGCCTATATGAACGGCTATGGCTATGAGGTGACGATGGACGGCGATGCGTGGGCGCGCCGCGGGGTCATCCTGGTGACGATCAATTACCGGCTTGGCACCTTCGGATTCCTCTCGCATCCGGACCTGACGGCCGAACAGGGACAGTCCGGAAACTACGGAACGATGGACCAGATCGCCGCCCTGCAGTGGATCCGCGACAACATCGGCCAGTTCGGCGGGGACCCTGACAATATCACTATCTTCGGCCAGAGTGCCGGCGCGATGAGCGTCAAGACGCTGCTGATTTCCCCGCTCTCCAAGGACCTCATGGCAAAGGCCATCATCCAGAGCGGCGGCGGGCTGGACGTCCGTGCCCTTTCTCCGGACAACCGGATTCCCCAGTCGTTCTATGATGCTCAGGGCAAAGCCGTGATGGACTACGCCGGCTTCCCCGACCTGAAGTCCATGCGCGCCGCCTCCGCCCAGGAGATTTTCGACGCCTCCGCAAAGTACCAGGCGGACGGAAAGGGCTTTGTCATGTTCTCCCCGCATAATGACGGAAAGGTCCTCGTACAGGACTTCGACCATACCCTGTACAGCGGTTCCATCGCCCGGATCCCCGTGATGATCGGTTATAACAAGGACGACATGGGCATGCTGGCCGGCGCCTCCGTGGACCGCTTCTGCGCCGTCCGCGATTCCCTGGGCTGCACGGTCTACGAATATGAGTTCCTCCGCGACCTTCCGACTGATGAGGCCCACCCGGCATCTGCCGCCGGCGCGTTCCATTCCGCGGAACTGTGGTACATGTTCGGAACCCTCAAGAACAGCTGGCGTCCCTTCACGGAGGCCGATTACGCCCTCTCTGAGGAGATGGTGGATGCCTGGACCGCCTTCTGCCGGGACGGAAATCCCGGCTGGGCGCCGTACCGGCACGACCAGCCGTTCAAGAAGGAATTCAATTTATAACCGGATCCTTTTCTTCAGCCGGATATCTTCCGAAGAAGCGCCGATCATGATCTTTGTACGGCCTCTCCGGAAGCCGAAGGCATGCTTTGCGCTGTCCCAAAGTTTCAGGTCATCGGCCCGGAAATGGCTCGTCTGGGCTGCGAATGCCCGGAGCCCGGCTACTGCTACACCATCGAGCACGGCATCGTGTACTTACGCGGAAAAAGCCTGGCCGAGAGGGCCAGGCTCCTGATTTCCATTGCGCATCCCGATGACCGGGAGGAGTTGGAGAAAGCCGCTTGCAAGCGCTTCGGCTACAGTTTCCTTCGTTTGAAACCTTAACCAAGGAATCCTAAGAGGATACCCGCAGCCACTGCAGAACCAATCACGCCGGCCGCAGCTCCAGGGTCATGTATTCCGTATAAGCCAGAGAGTCCACATTGTGCCGTATGTGGAGGAATCGCAAGGTGTCTCCCAATTCGATGATGCCAAAAGAGTTTGCATCGTCCTGATAATTCTTTACGGTCCCCGCGCCC
>CAMYWP010000135.1 GCA_947302825.1 uncultured Bacteroidales bacterium | reverse complement strand
CGGCGAGGTCCAGGATTTCGGAGGTTATCTTTTGCTGACGGCCCTTGTTGTACTGGAGGGTGAGTTCGGAGAGCAGGTTTTCGGCGTTGTCCGTGGCGGTTTGCATAGCCACCGTACGGGCCGCGTGCTCTGCCGCAGCACTGTCCAGCAGGGCGGCGTACAGCTTTAGTTTCAGTGTTTTGGGCAGTAGCTCCGCCAGGAGCACCGCCTTATTGGGTTCAATGATAGCGTCTATCTGCGCAGAGTTTGAATTAGCTGAAGGAAATTGGTTTTTCGCAAAGCCTTGCGAAAAATAATTTCCTTCGGCCCCTTGTTCCGGAACTCCCAGCAAATGCTCCACCACGGGAACTTGCCGGGCGGTGGACACAAAGTGGGTATACACCAGCAGCACCTGGCCGAATCGGCCTTTCTCCACGTCCTTGGAAAGGGTCTCCACCAGCTCCGCTGCTGAACTATAGGACGGATGTTCGGACAGCTCCGAGAAATCCTGCGGGCTCAGGAAGCCGTCGCGGCGCATGGCATCGGCCATCTTCCGGCCGATGGAATACACTACGTCCCCGGGACGCCTTACGCTGCGCACCTTGGCAATCACATTGGCATTGAAGCCTCCGCACAGCGAAGAGTTGGACGCCACGGCAACAATGGCTCGCGGCAGGGGGGCAAAAACAGGCTCAAGCGCCCCGGGGACGGCAGTTTCCGGGTTCCGCGGAGCAATATCGGCCTCCAGCGCCCCCGGGACGGAAACGGCAGCCAGGATCTCCTGCAGCGCCTGTTCGTACGGGCGCATGGCCTCAATGGCCTTCTGCGCCTTCCGCAGTTTCGCCGACGCCACCAGCTTCATGGCCGAAGTAATCTTCAGCGTACTCTTCACCGACCCGATGCGGCCCTTTATTTCCTTCAGTGTAGGCATTACTTGAGGGTCAAGATGACCGATTCGGCGGTTTCGGTGAGGATCTTTTCGATTTCCGGGGTGAGCTGGCCGGCGGCCAGGGGTTCCAGGACATCGGCCTTATGGGCTGCACGGAGACGGCTCAGGAACGCTTCCTGGAAGGGACGCACGGCGGCGATGGAAATGTCCCGCATAAGGGCGTGTGTGCCGCAGTAGAGGATGGCCACTTGTTCACCTACGGGCATGGGGCTGTACTGCGGCTGGATGAGCAGCTGGTTGTTCTTCCGGCCTTTGTCCAGGGCCATTTCCGTCACCTTGTCCACATCGGAGGAGAACTTGGAGAAGGCTTCCAGCTCCGACCACTGCGCCTGGTCGATCTTGAGGGTACCGGCCACCTTCTTCATGGACTTCACCTGGGCGCTGCCGCCCACACGGGACACCGAGATACCCACATTGATGGCGGGCCGGACGCCCTGATTGAACAGGCTCTGCTCCAGATAAATCTGGCCGTCCGTGATGGAAATCACGTTGGTGGGGATATAGGCCGATACGTCGCCGGCCTGCGTTTCGATGATGGGCAGGGCCGTGAGCGATCCGCCGCCCTTCACCTTGTCTTTGAGCACCTCCGGAAGGTCGTTCATGGCCGCGGCCACTTCCTGCTGGTCGATGATGCGGGCGGCCCGCTCCAGCAAACGGCTGTGCAGGTAGAAAATATCGCCGGGATAGGCCTCGCGGCCGGAAGGACGGCGCAGGATGAGGGATACTTCGCGGTACGCTACGGCCTGCTTGGAAAGGTCGTCGTACACCACCAGCGCATGTCGGCCGGTGTCACGGAAATATTCGCCGATGGCCGCGCCGGAGAAAGGCGCGTAATACTGAAGCGCCGCCGGGTCCGAAGCGGTAGCCGCCACCACCACGGTGTAGTCCATGGCCCCGTGCTCCCGCAGCGTCTTCACGATGGACGCCACAGTGGAACCTTTCTGGCCGATGGCCACATAGATGCAGTATACAGGGTCGCCGGCCTCATATGCAGCCCGCTGGTTGATGATGGTATCGATGGCGATGGCCGTCTTACCGGTCTGGCGGTCGCCGATGATGAGCTCGCGCTGGCCCCGGCCGATGGGAATCATGGCGTCGATGGCCTTCAGGCCCGTCTGCAGGGGTTCACTCACCGGCTGGCGGAAAATGACGCCCGGCGCCTTGCGCTCCAGCGGCATATCCAGCTTCTCCCCTTCGATGGTGCCCAGACCGTCCAGCGGATTGCCCAGCGGGTCGATTACGCGGCCCAGGATGTTGTCGTTCACGCCCACGGAGGCGATGCGGCCCGTACGGCGCACCACCATGCCTTCTTTCAGCAGGTCCGTAGGACCCATGAGCACGGCGCCTACGTTGTCCACCTCCAGGTTCATCACCACGGCCATCACGCCGGAGCCGCAGTCCAGCAGTTCGCCTGCCTCGGCGTGGTCCAGGCCATAGACGCGCACTACGCCGTCGCTCACTTGCAGGGCCTTGCCAATCTCTTCGAACTGGAGATTGTTTTTCATGTCCTGGAGCTGTCCAAGGAGGATATCGCTCACTTCGCTGGGTTTCAGGGAAATTGCCATTAGATGATTCTTCTGTTTCTTTCTATAAATTCTTCACGGATGAGGTCCAGCTGGTGTTTCACGCTGGCATCCATCAGGTATTCGTCCAGGTCGAAGACAAAACCGCCCACGATGGACGGGTCCACCGACACCTCGATGATTACGTCGTCGCCGGTCTTCTGTTTCACCAGGGCCCGCAAGCGCTGCAGCAGGCGCTCCGACGGCTCGTTCACCGTGGTCAGGTGCGCCTTGCGGATGCCTATGCTGCGGCGGTACAGATTCACGAAGTCGCGCAGGATGTCCTCCACCAGGCTCATGCGCCCGTTGTTGTTCAGGAGGGTGAGGAAACGGCTCAGTTCCGGGGACATCTGGCTGCCCAGGGCCGTTTGCAGGAGTTTTTTCTTGTCGAAGGGACTCACCACGTCATCGGCCGCCGTTACCATCCGGCGCAGGTCCGGAACGGAGAACAAGGCCTTTTCCAGGGCTTCGGCTTCGGAGCACACGATCTCCCCCCGTCCGGTGGCCCGGACATACTTCACCAGGGTGAGGGCGTAGCGGCTTATGACGATGCTGCGGTTCATGAGTGAATCGGAGTCTCGGTGGCTTCATCTACCAGCTGGTCCAGGAAGGCCCGCTGGCTGCTTTCGTCGGAGAGTTCGTGCCGGAGCACTTTTTCGGCCACCTGGACACCCAGGAGGGCCACTTCCCGGCGCACATCGCGCAGGGCGCTCTCTTTTTCGGCTGCAATCTGGAGCTTGGCCTCGGCCAGGATCTTGTCGGCTTCGGCGCGGGCCTGGGCCTTGGCATCGGCCACGATGCGGGCCTTGGTCTCCGTGGCCTCCTTCAGGATGGCGCTCTGCTCCCGACGCGTCTTTTCCACCATCTGGGCCTGCTCCTCTTTCCAGGTGAGCATCCGCGCTTCGATCTCACGGGCGTCCTGGAGGGACTTTTCAATCCGTTCCTGACGCTTGCGCACCATGTCCGTAAGCACCGGGAAACCGAATTTGGCCAGGATGAAGAATACGATGCCGAAAATCAGCGTCATCCAGAACAACAGACCGAAATCTGGCGTTATCAGCGACATGTCTTACTTGCCGATGAGACAGACCAGAATAGCAAAGAGGCAGGCGCCTTCTACCAACGCACCGATGATGATGGCGGTAAGGCGGTAGTGGTCGGCCTTCTCCGGCTGGCGGGCGCCGGCTTCGAGGGCGGCTTTACCGATGTTGCCGATACCGAAAGCGGCGGCGATGGCGGCGATACCGGCACCCAGGGCAGCACCGGCCTTTCCGAGAGCTGCAGTAGTGGCAGCCTGAAGGAGCATAGTGGACAAAATCATAATTCTGTTATTTAAAAGTTACTTTTCTGCGGTTTCTTCTTCCGGGTGCTGCCGGCTCAGGCCGATGAACACACTGGAAAGCATAGTAAATATATAGGCCTGGAGGAAAGCTACCAGCAGCTCCAGGATATCCATAAATACGCCAAAGAGGACGGCGATGACGCTGAGGCCGCCGTTCATGGCCGGGCCCAGCGACGCCGTAAGGAACACCACCGATACCACGCCCAGCAGCATCATATGTCCGGCCAGGATATTGGCAAAAAGTCGCACCATTAGCGAGAAGGGCTTGGTAAACAGGCCGATAATCTCGATGAGCGGCATGAGCGGGAAGACTTTCAGGAAGGCCGGGACATTGGGCCAGAAAATGTCTTTGTAATAATGCTTGTTGCCAAAAAGATTCACCGCCAGGAAGGTGCACATGGCCAGGGCGAAGGTGATGGCAATGTTGCCGGTGATATTGGCTCCGCCCGGGAAGAAGGGGACGATACCCAGCAGATTGTTTACGAAAATGAAGAAAAAGGCGGTGAGCAAATACGGCGAATACCGTTTATAGTCGTGGCCGATACAAGGTTTGATGATGTCGTCCTCCACCATCATGACCAGCATCTCCAACAAGCCGCTGAAGCCGCCCGGGGCCTCTTCGCGGGCATCGTGCCTGCGATACCACTTGACGCCAAAGAGCACCAGAAGAACCAGGACCAGGCTGTTGAACATCAGGCCCGCCACGTTCTTGGTGATGGAAATGTCCAAAGGACGCACATCTCCCGAAGGAGTGCGTTCCATCACCTTGTCTTTGTGGGATTCTTTGTCGTGCTGGATATAAAAGCCCTCATACTCGTGCCCGTGGGCCAGTTTTTCGGAAGAAAACACATGCCAGCCCGTTGTCTTGCTGTGGACGATGATCAGCAGCGGAACGCTGATATGCTTGCCGTTTACGGTGGTAATGTGCCAGTCGTACGCATCCATCACGTGGCCGTAAAGGTATTCGTCCATGTCAAAGTCCTGCCCGGCTCCTTCGTCGGGCGCAGGGCTGGCGATGGTCGAAGAAAATTGGTTTTTCGCAAAGCCTTGCGAAAAATAATTTTCTCCGGCCGTAGTCCGGAAGAGAATCAGCGATATGAGGACGGCAAGAATCATACTTCCACACAGGCTTTTACCTGGTTGTTCCCTACCTCCACAAAACCTTCACGGATGGGGAGGAGTTTCTCCGTGCCGTCTTCCTCCACATAGCGGATGTCGCCCTTTACCAGGGCGGTGACCAGCGCCGCGTGGTCCTGCAGGACCGTGAACGGTGCCACCACGCTGGGCAGCGTGACCAGGGATACTTCGGCCTGCACCAGCGTGCCTTCCGGGCTTAGGATATGAAGTTGGATACTCATTATTTGGCAGCGGCCAGGATGGCTTCACCCTTGGCGATGGCATCTTCGATGGTGCCAACGTTCAGGAAGGCCTGTTCCGGGAGGTAATCCACCTCTCCGTCCATGATCATGTTGAAGCCCTTGATGGTGTCTTCGATGCTTACCATCACGCCGGGAACGCCCGTGAACTGTTCGGCCACAAAGAAGGGCTGGGACAGGAAACGCTGCACGCGGCGGGCGCGGTTCACGGTGGTCTTGTCCTCGTCCGAGAGTTCGTCCATGCCCAGGATGGCGATGATGTCCTGGAGTTCCTGGTTGCGCTGGAGGATCTGCTTCACGCGCTGGGCCGTGTTGTAATGGGCCTCGCCCACG
>CAMYWP010000134.1 GCA_947302825.1 uncultured Bacteroidales bacterium | reverse complement strand
CAGGTGCGCTACCAACTGCGCTACATCCAGAAGGATGGGACTGCAAAGGTACTACTTTTTTGGAAAAATGCAAAGCTTCCGGCAAAAAAACATATATTCAAAAAGAATATTGTATCTTTGCAATCCATAACGAGTTGTTACCCATGAAAATAATGAAATTCGGCGGAACCTCTGTGGGGTCCGCATCAAGGATGCAGGCGGTTGCGCGTCTGGTAACGGATGCCGGCTGTAACCTGGTGGTTTTATCGGCCATGTCGGGCACCACCAATACGCTGGAGGAAATTGTGGCTTATCTGTATAACCGCAATGCCGACGGCGCCAAGGACACCATCTCCCGCCTGGAATCCAAATACCAGAAAACCATTCAGGATCTCTTTACTACCGAAGAGGCCCGGCAGCAGTGTGGCGCCCATATCCAGTCCGTCTTTGACGGGCTGCGGGCTCTTACCCGGGAACTTTTCGGCCCGGTACAGGAGAAGATGGTACTGGCGCAGGGTGAACTGCTGTCCACCAAGATGATGGAACTGTATCTGAAGGAACAGGGCGTGAATGTCCTTCTGCTTCCGGCGCTGGATTTCATGAAACTGGACTTGCAGGGAGAACCGGACCAGGATTATATCCGGGAGCATCTGCTGCCGCTTTTATCGGCCGATGCCGATTTATTCCTTACCCAGGGTTACATCTGTCGGAACGCGCACAATGAGGTGGACAACCTGCAGCGTGGCGGCAGCGACTATACAGCGTCGCTGGTGGGTGCGGCTATCGGCGCCGAGGAGATCCAGATTTGGACCGATATCGACGGCATGCACAACAATGATCCCCGCGTGGTGAAGGATACCCGCGCCGTGCGGCACTTGCACTTTGACGAGGCTGCAGAGCTGGCGTATTTCGGTGCCAAGATCCTGCATCCTACGTGCATCCAGCCGGCCAAGTATGCCAACATTCCTGTCCGCCTGCTCAATACCCTGGAGCCTTCGGCCCCGGGCACGATCATTGACAATCGGCCCGACACAGGCACCATCAAGGCCGTAGCCGCCAAGGACAATATCGCCGTCATTAAGATCAAGAGCTCGCGGATGCTGCTGGCGCACGGTTTCCTGCGCAAGGTATTCGAGATTTTCGAGAGTTTCCGCACTTCCATCGATATGATCTGCACCTCCGAGGTGGGCGTTTCCATGTCCATCGACGATACCCGTTTCCTGAACGAGATTGTCCACCACCTGAAAAAATACGGCACGGTTACCGTAGACCTGGATATGTGCCTCATCTGTGTGGTGGGCGATATGGACTGGGAGAACGTGGGCTTTGAATCCAACGTGCTGGCTGCCATGAAGGAGATACCCGTTCGCATGGTGGGTTACGGCGGAAGCAACTACAATATTTCCTTTATCGTGAAGGAAGAGGATAAGAAGAGGGCGCTTCAAGCCCTTAGCAATCAGCTGTTTGCGTAATGCTGAAAGGTACTTATCCGCTGGAACGCTTCGCGCAGCTTCCTACGCCGTTCTATTACTACGACACCGCGCTGTTGCAGCAGACGCTGGACACGGTTTGTGCCCAGGTGGCCGACCGCCCGACATGGCAGGTCCATTATGCCATCAAGGCCAACCACAATCCTCAGATCCTGCAACAGATAGCAGCTGCCGGACTGGGCGCCGACTGCGTGAGCGGCGGCGAGGTCCAGGCCGCGCTGGATGCGGGCTTTGCTCCGGAGAGCATCGTCTTTGCCGGGGTAGGGAAGGCCGATTGGGAGATGCTCCTGGGCCTGGAAGCCGGTATCGGCCGATTCAACGTGGAATCCACCGCCGAATTGCAGGTGCTCTCCGAACTGGCTACTTCCATGGGAAAGACTGCGCTGGTGAGCATCCGGGTGAATCCCGATATCGGCGCGCATACCCTGGCGGGCATCACTACC
Organism: uncultured Bacteroidales bacterium; assembly: GCA_947302825.1. Lineage (GTDB taxonomy): Bacteria > Bacteroidota > Bacteroidia > Bacteroidales > UBA932 > Cryptobacteroides. The sequence goes on along the minus strand of CAMYWP010000134.1, from coordinate 3,642 downwards.
GGTCTGGCCGAAAACAAATTCGGCATCTATCACGGCCAGGTGGAGGAAGTGATCCGCGAGGCACTGTCGCTGCCGTCCATCCGCTACTGCGGGCTCCATTTCCATATCGGCTCGCAAATTTTGGATTTGGCCGATTTTGCCGCCTTGTGCAACCGCATCAACGACCTTTGCACCCGGCTGGAACGCCGCCGTCTGCCGGTGGGCGATCTCAACGTTGGTGGTGGCCTGGGCATCGAATACGGTCATCCCAACCACCTTCCGCTGGCCGATTTCAAGGCTTATTTCAACACCTTCAAGCAGTTGCTGCCGCCCAAGTATCCCGTGCATTTCGAACTGGGACGCAGCATCGTAGCATCCTGCGGTACGCTCATTGCGCGCGTGCTGTATGTGAAAGAGGGACTGGCCCGGAAGTTCGCCATCCTGGACGCCGGCATGAACGACCTGGTCCGTCCGGCCATGTACCATGCCACGCATCGTATCGAAAACCTGTCATCGGACGGTCCCGAACTGCCTTATGACGTGGTGGGACCCATCTGCGAAAGTTCCGATGTCTTTGGAAAGGGCGTGGTGCTGAACGAATGCCATCGCGGCGATTTCATCGCCATCCGCTCGGCCGGCGCCTACGGCGAGTCCATGGCCTCCCACTACAACTGCCGCCCCTTCGCCCCCGCCATCTTTTCTGGCAACTAACCCATTAACCAGCAGCTATTTACGCAAAGTAATCGTTCGAATTTTGAACGATTACTTTGCGTAAGTGGTTGAGGGATAGGGAGTTGCTTGCCAGGGGTTTAGCGGGTGAAGGTGCAGTTTTGGATGGAGACGGAGCGGAAGCCCAGGTCGTTCCAGCTAACGACGGGGGTGAGGGCTCCGGTAAGGCCACTGGCCGATACATTCTGCAGGGTGAGGTCCTGGGCGACAGAGCCTTCGCGGACCGAAGTGGCCACCGGGGAGGAAAGGTTTTCCATGCTGAGGTTCTGCAGCAGGATATGCTGCATGGTGCCGCTGGCCTTGCCCCAGGCTCCGGGCTCCAGCGAAACGCCGAAGAGCATATTGTTGCGCCGGGCTTCGCCGCTGGTACGGTGCGGATAAACGCCAGGTCCGTAGAATCGGCTGTTCCGGATGATTACCCTGTCGCAGGGCATGATGATACGGATACCGTTACAGGAAGAATTAATCTCACAGTACTCGATGAGCATATTTTCCCAATAGCCGCCGGCGATGGAGTCGTCGCCGGTTTGGAAAGAACAGCCCTTGATTACGGCATCCTGCGCGCCGCGGATATGAATGCCGTCCCACCCTTCCGTGATGGTAACGCCTTCAAAAACAGGTTCTTGTAGCGCATAGCCCAGGAAGGCATAGTTGGAGGCACGGGTAATGTGTACATCCTTCATATGGAAGCCGGAAGCTTCGGCAACGATAATGGTATGCGGCCCGCGCATGTTTTCTTCGCCGCGTTCATCGAAGACATGGCTGCCGTCAATGGTCCCGGGGCCGCAGATGGCAGCGTCGGTCACGCCATCGCCGATGATGAAGGCCTTCATCCATTGCCGGTCGTTGACGCAGTTGGAATTGGCGGTTCCATTGCCGCTGTCGTAGCGGGTGAGGTCGTTGTGCGGGATGTAGGGCTGGTAAGCATCCGGGTCTTCAACTCCTTGCAGCACAGCGCCTTCCTCCAGGTACAGTTCCACCTTATCCCGCAAGTAAAGCGTACTGCTCAGGAAGGTTCCGGCGGGGACGATCACCCTTCCGCCGCCTTGAGAGGAACAGGCGTCCAGGGCAGCCTGGATGGCCGAAGTACATCTTTCACCGGACACGGCGCCATAGTCGCAGATGAAGATGGGTTCTGACGTACTGGCGCAAGCCTGGATCAGGATGAGCAAGGGGAGGAGCAAGCGTTTCATAGGAGGACTTGACGGATAAAGGGGGTCTGGTACTGGTAGGCGAGACGGGTTAGGTCCCAGTCTGGCTCGGTGAGGATGAGCGCGGCTTTCTTGCCGCGCGTGATGGAGCCGTAATCGGCCGATACGCCCATGGCATAAGCGCTGTTGAGGGTGACGGCGTTGAAAGCTTCCACCGGCGTGAGGCGCATCTTGATGCAGCCCTGGGCCATCACAAAGCGCATGTCGCCGCAGGGGGAGGAGCCGGGATTGTAGTCGCTGGCCAGGGCCACGCCCAGCCCGGCGCGAATGAAGTCTTTGGCCCGGCCGTAAGGGAGTCCCAGGAAGAAGGAAGAACCCGGCAGCATGGTGGGCATGGTCCAGCTGTCTTTCAAGGCCGATATTTCGGCATCCGTCGTGCGTTCCAGATGGTCCACCGACAGGGCCAGGTGCTTGACACCCACCTGTACGCCGCCGCTCACAGCCAGTTCATTGGCATGGATTTTCGGGGTGAGCAGATGCCGGGCGGCCGAAAGAATCCGGTCTGTATCTTCTACCGTGAAGAAGCCTTCGTCGCAGAAAACATCGATGAAATCGGCGTATTCCGCAGCCTGGGGAATCATGTCGATGACCGCCTGAACGTATTGCTCATGCGAATAACCGCGGCCTACAGCGTGGGCTCCCAGGAAGGTACTTTTCACCGTGGCCGGCACGTTTTCGCCTATATGGCGGATTACCCGCAGCATCTTCATTTCGCCTTCCGGGCACAGTCCGTAGCCGCTTTTGATTTCCATAGCCACGGTACCTTTGGCCATCATCTCCTGTACGCGTACCAGGGATTGCCGGTACAGTTCCTCCTCGGAAGTCTGGTTCAGGAGGTCGCTGGAATTCAGGATGCCGCCGCCCCGGGCTGCGATTTCCTCATAGCTGAGGCCGTTGATCTTGTCCAGGAATTCTCCGTCCCGGCTGCCGGCATAGACCACATGGGTATGGCTGTCGCAAAAACCGGGCATCAGCATGCCGCCGTGAGCGTCCAGGTCTCCTTCAACGGAGCCTGTGCCATAATCGGCTATCCGGCCGTCCTCGATGGCCAGCCAGGCATCGTTAATCACGCCGGTCCGGCCCTGCGCCTCGCCCTCTACGCGCAGCACACCCTCCGGCTGAATGCCCACCAGCAGTCCTATGTTATAGATAATCTTCATTCCGGATGAATTCCACAGACTTCTGGATGAGGGGACTCATGTAAGTGTCGGTGTTAACGAAGGGCACCACTTTGCGGTAGTCTTCAAAAATATGCTCAATGACGGGCGAACTCTTGAGCGGACGGCGGAACTCCAGCGCCTGGGCGGCGTTGAACAGTTCGATGGCCAGCACCGTCTCCACATTGTCCACGATACGCACCAGCTTGGTGGCGCTGTTGGAGCCCATGGATACGTGGTCTTCCTGGCCCTGGGAGGAGGGGATGGAGTCGCAGGAAGCCGGCCAGCACAGGCCTTTGTTCTGGGAAACGATGGAAGCCGCCGTGTATTGCGGAATCATGAAACCGCTGTTCAGGCCCGGTTCCATCACCAGGTATTTGGGCAGGCCCCGGTGGCCATGGATGAGCTGGTAAGTGCGTCGTTCAGAGATACTTGCCAGTTCGCTCATGGCAATGGCCAGGGAGTCCATGGGGATGGCGATGGGCTCGCCGTGGAAGTTGCCGGCCGATATAACCATATCCTCGTCCGGGAAGATGTTGGGATTGTCGGTGGCCGAGTTGATCTCA
>CAMYWP010000133.1 GCA_947302825.1 uncultured Bacteroidales bacterium | reverse complement strand
TTCTTGCCTTTCTTTGCAGGCTCGGCATTCTCAGTCTTAGGTGCAACCTGAGCCGCAGGGTCAGGAATTGTAGTATTGAAGATCGATGAGATCGGTTCAGGTTCCGGTGCAGGTGCGGGAGCTGCAGCGGGTGCAGGTGCTGCGGGTGCAGCAGGAACTGCAGGAGCAGGTGGAGGCCGTCCTGGCAATAAACGAGGAGGTGCAGGATACCGTTGCGACAGAGGAACGCGCCCCGGCGTTTATCCTTAGCGAAGCCGGCCAGGCCGACAGGGATTCCTGCCTTCTGTATGCCTCTGAACTGCTGAAATTGTATGCCCAGACAAGAGAGCTGGTGATGGCCGACAGCACCCATTACCGGGAAGCGCGGCTGCGCATGGAGGAATCCTACCAGTATGCCCGGGATTACTATGGCATCCTGGAAGAGAAAGTGTTTATAGAGGGACAGACTCCCTGGTGGACCATCCTGTCCAATCCCGGCGAATACTGGAAAGAGGCCTGGAATGCCATGAACGAGAAATACAGTTTCTCAGACCTTTGGACGGCTCTTACCAGCAATGACCTTGACTATACGGAAGATGAAATTGCCAATAACAGCCAGTTGATGAGTTCGGCCAGGATGTACTGGCTGGTGGTTTATGTCCTGGTGTTCTTTATTCTCTGGGGGCTGTCTACCCTGGTACTGATGCTTCTGTACCGGTTTGTGAAGCCTGTCAGGAAGTTGATAGCCAAGGAGCAGAGGCGTTATCTGGCGCTTTTCCTCGCGTGTGTGGTGTTCCTAATCCTCAGCTATGAAAGTACCGGCGACGATATTGTACGCAAGGCAGTCAGCATTGTTCACTCGTTCATCTGGCTGCTCATGGCCATTGACGCGGCCTTGATCATCCGGTTGCATCCCGAAAAACTCAAACACAGTATCAAGCTATACATACCCACTATTTTCACGGCTTTGTTCGTGATCAGTTGCCGGCTGCTGTTTGTGCCTAATGCCTTTTTGAATTTCTTCTTCCCGCTGCTACTCCTTTTCATGGTGTTGTGGCAGTTGACTGTGAATTTGTTGTGCGGCTCCAAGGCCGACAAAACCGACTCCAGCATTGGATGGGTTTCCTTCGGCATCACGGCTATTGCGCTCATCATCAGCTGGGAAGGATATGTGTTCCTGGCACTGATTCTTTTGGTTTGGTGGTATTTCCAGTTGGCGCTTATCCTTGCTATCGCCTCTGTGTGGGCCCTGACGCTCCTGTACAAAGAAAGGCGTTTGGACAATCGGATATCGGCCTATAAAGAAAAGATTACCTATGTTACGGGGGCGGCCAAGGACCAGCTGTTGTTTGGCGCCACCTGGTTCTACGACCTGATCCGGGAGGTTGTGATTCCGGTCCTGGTGCTGTGCTCCATTCCTGCCTGCCTTTTCTGGGCGCTGAACATTTTCGAGTTCAACGACTTGTTCCGTACCCTTTATGAGGAGCCGTTCTTCCATCAGGGAGAAATCCGGGTATCCATGTTCAGCGTCCTCTTCCTGGCCGGGATGTTTGCCGTGTTCCGTTATTTGAACAAGGCCGTCCACACCCTGTGGCAAACCTTCAAATACCATCGTTTCCTGCGCAAGTACAACCGGAAGGTAGTACGCAATAACGAGATCAACCTGGCACTGGGCAACAGCCTTATCAGCGTGTTTATGTGGTTTATTTACGCCGATCTTTTCATCGTCACGCTGAATATTCCCACCAACTCGCTGGGATTGATTGCCGGTGGTTTGTCGGCCGGTATCGGTCTGGCCCTCAAGGATATCCTGAACAACTTCATTTACGGTATCCAGCTCATGGGCGGCCGCCTGCGGGTAGGCGACTGGATTGAGTGCGACGGCGTCCGCGGCAAGGTGACGGACATCAACTACCAGACCACCCTGGTGGAAACCATCAACGGTACCCAGGTGGCCTTCCTGAACTCCTCGCTGTTTGGCAAGAACTTCACCAACCTCACCCGAAACAACGCGTACGAGCTCACCAAAGTTACGGTGGGCGTGGCCTACGGAACAGACTTCCAGCGCGTAAGGGAACTGCTGGAAAATGGTCTGGAAGTCCTGAAGACCAAAGATGCCTACGGTCGCGATATCGTGGAACCTACGCGCGGCATTTACATCCGTTTCGGTGATTTTGGCGACAGTGCCGTGGAGGTGACCGTAAAGCAGTATGTCCTTGTGCCGGAGCGTATCCGCTATGTGGACAGGTGTAAGGAGCTTGTGTACAAAATCCTGAACGAAGGCGGTATCACCATCCCGTTCCCGCAGCGCGATGTGCATATAATTAAAGATTTAGATTAACGATTATGATACATAACAAAATCCCTGTTTTCGTCCTGGCGGCGGCAGTTTTGATCATATCGGTGTTTCCATTCACCGGCTGTCATCGCGTAGCCAACAAAACCTCCAGTATCGAAGCCGTGAGCCTGATCAACGAGGCTATCGATGCCAGAGACAATGAACGGTTGGAATATTTGGCCGACAGTTTGGGGAAGGCCGGAAAGCTTTCGAAAGGGGAGAGCAATTATTGGCAAGGCTATGCCCATTACCAAATGGGGGAGCGCGAATTAGCCGAGTACTTCTGGCAAGAGGCCATAAGGGTTACGGAGAATTCCACAGATCCCAACGACCTTGTTTACTATGCCAAATCGGCCAGCTATCTTACCAGCCAGCTCTGCCGTTACGCGGAATATGCTTCTGCCTTGCACACGGCGCTTCCTATCATCACCCGGCTGGAGAAAATCCAGTGCGACACCACCAGCGATTATACCAACCTGCTCATTTTTGCCGGATGTAGCAAGACTTACTTTGACAAGGAAGCCCCCACGGCCTCCGAAATGCTGGAGAGGGCCTACCAGATGCACATCGACAATATTCAGCAGAAAGGCTCGAAGGCCGCTTATCGCGATGCTGTGGCCGGTATCATCAATGTCGCCTATATCTGGATTTATGTCAAGGGATATGAAGAGGGAATGGTCTGGACCGAACGCCTGGGCGGGCTGGTACGGGAATACATGGAACTGTATCCCGACGACCAAAGCTATATAGACAAGCAGTGGGCCAGATATAAGATTTTCAGTGCCATCTCCTTAGAGGGTGTCGGCCGACACGGGGAAGCCGAAATGGCATACCAGGAATACCTCCAGACAAGTTTCTCAAAAACCTTGGAGGGACTCACTAATGCCAGCGACTATTTTACCGTGGCACAGCAATGGGACCAGGCGGTATCCAGCTATCGTTCCATCATGGAATACCTCCAAAAGGAACTCAACATCTACTCCCTGGACAATATACAGCGCTATCTGCTCAAAAAGTATCGCGCTCACCAGATGCTTGACCAGCAAGACTCCATCAATCATACGGCGCGGCAGATCTGCGAGGTGCTGGATTCGGCCATCCTGAACAACCGGCGCCTGGACGCCAGCGAACTGCATTCCATCCACGTGAGGGATATGGAGATTGTGGAGGCCGAAGCCCGATCGGCCCGTCAACGGCAGATCTATACCACCTTGTTGGTGCTGTTCCTGATTATCGCCTTCTCCATCTATATCGTCTTCCGCCGCAGGGCCGATAGGAAGCTGCGCAAGGCCCACGAAGCATTGAAGGAAGCCTATGACCAGCTGGAGGAGACCACCACCATCAAGGAGCGTATGGAAAGCGAACTGCGCATCGCCCGCGACATCCAGATGTCCATGGTGCCGTGCATGTTCCCCATCTATCCGGGTTTGGACATGTGCGCTTCCATGATGCCCGCCAGGGAAGTGGGCGGCGACCTTTACGGCTATCTGCTGTCAGGCCATATGCTCTATTTCGCCGTGGGCGACGTCAGCGGCAAGGGCGTACCTGCATCGCTGTTCATGGCGCAGGCCACCCGCCTGTTCCAGACACTGGCCAAGCAGGGCATGTCGCCGGCAGAGATTTGCACGCGCATCAACGATGCCCTTTCCGGCGAGGATAACGAGGGCAACATGTTCGTTACCATGTTCCTGGGACTGCTGGACCTGGAGACGGGTCATCTTTCGTACTGCAATGCCGGTCACAACCCGCCCATCCTCGGAGGCGGCGAGAATGGCGGCGACTTCATCCAGATGCTCCCCAACGCCCCTATCGGCGTACTGCCCGGGCTGGAATTCCTAGGAGAGGAGATCGAGAGCATCAAGGGCCGTCCGCTGTTTGTCTACACCGACGGACTCAACGAGGCCGAGAATCCCGCCCACGAGCAATTCGGCGACGACCGCCTGCTCAGTTTCCTCAGGAACTGCAGCTTTGAATCGGCCCGTCAGGTTATCGAGAGCATCACGGCCGATGTGGAGAAGCACCGGGATGGCGCCGACCCCAACGACGACCTCACCATGATGTGCCTTGACATCAAGAATATATAACCACTCACAAATACAGAAACTATGAGTATAAGATTCACAAACAAATCGGACATCTTCAACATCGTTGTTACTGTCGTTGCGGCGGTTCTCTCCGTGGGAATCATGCTTTACGGCGTGTGGCATTTCGGCCTGCAGAATACGTGGCCGGAACTGGTTCTGAACGTATTTTACATTGCCTGCCTGGTAATGATGTGGATGTATTTCTTCAATTACCGCATTACTACTGAGCAGTTCAATTATTGGTGTTCGATGTGTGTGGGCATCACCATTATTCTCCGTGATATCCTTTTCCCGCCAACGCTTGCTTATTACTCAATTCATCTGGGATGTCTGGCCCTCTCTGTGGCGCTGATCATCATGCTCACTTATTTCTATGCCCGCAAGGACTGGAAGAGCTATACGAAGAGTAACCTGTGGGCCATCTTTGTGGTGGACATGATCATTGCATTGCTTTACAACATAGATATCATACTGGAACCCAGCGACGAATTTACCAGTTATATGATGGTGGAGATCTGGATTCGTCCCACCATCACCTACGGCCTGGTGGCGTGCTTTGTAAAAGAAGCTAAAGAATAAATGATATTACAACTAAATTAATACACTAAGACCATGAAAGTAGATCAAATCATCAAAAACGCAAAAATCTTCACTTCCGACAAGAAGAACCCCCAGGCAACCGCACTGGCAGTAAAGGACGGAAAGTTCGTATACGTAGGTGACGAAGCCGGCCTGGCCAATTTTGAGGGAGAGGTCACGGACCTCGGTGGCAAGTTCATCATGCCCGGCATCATTGACAGCCATGTGCATGTCACCATTCCAGTAGGTTTTGAGTACGCACCCATGGGAGAGCGGATTGAGCCCGACGGTAAGCAGGATGCGCTGAAAATCATGGCAGACTATATCAAAAAGAATCCCGGTGAGAAACGCTACAGGTTCTATATGGAGAAAAGGTTCCTGAAGGGAGAGGATATCGTCAAGGAGGAGCTGGACGCCATCTGCCCGGATGCCGAGCTACAGATTCAGGAAGGCGAAGGACACAGCATCTGGGTCAACTCCAAGATTCTTCAGCGCCACGGCATTACCGACGACACGCCGGATCCCATCCCGGGCCTTGCGTATTACGTGCGCAAGGACGGCCACGTGACCGGAAATATGTATGAAGGCGCAACGGAAGTCCGTATCATTCTGGACAGCG
>CAMYWP010000132.1 GCA_947302825.1 uncultured Bacteroidales bacterium | reverse complement strand
AGCTATGGTTATTACTTATTAGGTCTTTCATCAATTCCTACAAAGTTAATCATTTTCTCCATATATCCCAGCATTGGGAAGTATAGTTGGAAAAAAGGACAAAAAGAACTACCTTTGAAAAGAAGTTATAAAACGGCAGAATCCTATGATTAAGAATCATTTTGGGGCTTTAGTCGCCCTGTTGTCAACCGTCATCCTGACAGCCTCCTGTTCCCCTAAGGAAGGCTGGGTGCGTGTGGATGGGAACCGGTTCGTGGACCCAAAGGGAGAGGAACTGGTTTTTCGCGTGGTCCGTTTTGCCGTTCATCCGGCCAATCTGAACACAATGGGCTGGGAGCAGACTTTCCAGGCCATGGATCAGGGTATCGCCTGGGCCAAGGAGCTGGGAATGTACGTAATCATGGACTGGCATTCCATCGGCAATCTTAAAGACGAACTGTACACCTCTCCTATGTACAACACTACCAAGGAGGAGACTTTCAAGTTCTGGCGCACCGTGGCAGAGCGTTATAAGGATGAACCCACCGTGGCTCTCTACGAACTGTTCAACGAACCCACGGTAACGGCCGAGGGCGTGGGTACCTGCACCTGGACCGAATGGAAGGAACTGCAGGAAGAAATCATCGACACTATCCGTACCATCAACCCTAATGCTGTTTGCCTTTGTGCCGGATTCAATTGGGCGTACGACCTTACCCCGGTGGCAAAGGAGCCTGTAAACCGTCCCAATGTGGCCTACGTGAGCCATCCTTATCCCATGAAGCGCTCGCAGCCTTGGGAAGAACAGTGGGAGGCCGATTTCGGCTATGTGGCCGATACCTATCCCGTCATCTGCACGGAAATAGGCTATTGTCTGGAGAACGAGCCCGGCGCCCATATCCCGGTCATTTCCACCGATGAATATGGAGAGCACATTACCCGCTATCTGGAGAAGAAAGGCATCTCCTTCACGGTTTGGTGCTTCGATGTTCACTGGGGCCCTATGCTCATCAGCGACTGGGATTTCACCCCCACTACGCAGGGACGTTTCTTCAAAGCCTATCTTCAGGAAAAGGCCGGCAAATAAGCTAATCGATAAACTATGAAAAAACGCCGGAATCTTACTCAGTGGTGGGCGCCCAGGAAACGCCTCTGGATTATCTGGAGCAAACTGGGGTACAATCCCTGGCGTAAACCCCAAAAGAAGGCCCCAAAGCAGCGGAAGGGCGTTTATATGGGCACAAAGGAAGCCATTCCTTTTATGAACGACGATGCCAAACGCACCTTCTCCCACCTGTTGTTGCGGCCTGGGTACATGATGCGGGACTATATCTTCCGCGGGCAGCACGAACGCTATCTGGCTCCTTTCACGGCGCTGCTGGTTTTCTATTCGGTTTTCACCCTCATTGTGGCGGTGGTGCAGCCGGGCCTGCCTGATAGGGAATCCATTCTGGAAGAGATTTCCGAGGGCGTGGAGGTCGGGTCTAAATTTCAGTCCGACACCACGCATACCGTGCCCGAAAGGGGGCAGCTTTTTCTCAAGTCTGCCCTTAAAACGATGTACGACGCCTATCTGTTTACGCGCCTTGACCAGCATCCGGAGTCCGTGGACACTCCCTGGAAGGCTTCTATCGCCGCCGTGGAAGGCGATTTACGCAGCAAGGGGATACCTCTGTTCTTGGGTAACTTCCTAATGCTTTGGATGGCTATGGCGTTCCTGCTCCGAAAACGGGGCTTGAGTGTATCGGGTGCGGCGGCAGCATCGGCCTATGTCTTATGTCAGTTCTGTATTTTCAAGTTCCTGGCGCTCATTATTACCAGTGACCATGAAGCGGACATAGACAGTCTGGTAATGGGTGCCCTGCTGCTCATCGATTATCGGCAGTTCTTGGGCTTGAAAACCCGACCGGCCTTTTGGCTCACCGTCAAAACCGGACTTATGTACCTGCTGGTGATGGGCCTGTTCTATTCGCTGGTGGCCGGTTCTCTGGTTTTGTTTACCATGTATAGAATTTAAATTCATGTCCACCCGCCGCGTTCCCCATACTTATGTAATCATTGCGTGTATGCTGGTGCTGTGCGCAATGCTCACCTGGTTCGTTCCGGGCGGGCAGTATGTAACGGGGGAGGACGGCGTGCTCCGCTACGAACAGGTAGATGCCGTGCCGCAGACCTGGCAGATGTTGCCGGCTCTGTATCACGGCTTTGTGAAGCAGGCTGGCATCATTGTGTTCATCCTGGTGGTGGGCGGCGCTTTCTGGCTGCTGAATGCCACGGGAGCCGTTTCGGCAGGTATAGGCCGATTCATCACCCGTGTTGGGAAACGGGACAAACTGGTGCTGGCAGCCATTACGGTGCTGTTCTCTTTGGCTGGCGCCGTGTTCGGGATGAGCGAAGAGACCATCCCCTTTGTGGGCATAGTGGTGCCTCTGGTGGTATCCATGGGCTACGATGCCTTTATGGGCATGCTGGTGGTTTACGTGGCGTCCAATATCGGCTTTTCCAGCGCTTTCCTGAATCCTTTCACGGTGGGGATTGCGCAGGGAATGGCCGATTTACCTCTATTCTCCGGCATGGGGTACCGCATCTTCTGCTGGGCCGTCCTTACTTTGCTGCTCACCCTTTTCGTGGTGGTCTATGCCCATAAAACGCAAAAACCGGCTGCGGAAGGCACTGCAATGGCCGATACTCCGCTTACAAAACGGCAAGGCTGGATCCTGGGTGTGCTTTTCCTCACCGTCGTCTTACTCATTGTGGGCGTCACCTGCTGGGACTGGTACCTGCCGGAAATCACCGGCCTCTTCCTGGGAATGGGCATCGTTTGTGGTATCATCGCCGGTTTTTCGGCCAACCGCATTGCCGATGAACTTATAGCGGGCGCTAAAGACATCCTTTCGGCTGCTCTTGTTGTGGGCTTTGCCTCCGGTATCATCGTCCTGCTGCAGGACGGAAAGGTGGTGGACAGCATCCTGCACGCCATGCAGGAAGGCCTGGACGGCAGCGGACGTGTCGGCTCTTTATCAGCCATGTACGGCATCCAGGCGCTTATCAACTTCCTGATTCCCAGTGCCACGGCCAAGGCGGCTATCACCATTCCCATTATGGCTCCCTTCGCCGATCTGGTGGGCGTTTCGCGCCAGGCCATGGTGCTGGCCTTCCAGTTCGGTGACGGCTTTACCAATATGCTCACGCCCACTTCCGGCGTGCTCATGGCAGCGCTGGCCATGGCCCGTATCCCTTATGAGAAATGGGTGAAATGGGTGTGGAAGATGGTGGTGGTCCTGCTTGTTATCGGCCTTCTGCTGCTTCTGCCCACGGTTTTATTGTCTATTGTCGGTTTTTAAGCATATGAAAAGAATTGTAATCCTCTCTTTGGTTGCGTTGGCGTTTACGGCCTGCAAGCAAAACCAGTATCAGATTAAAGGCGTTTGGAACGCGGAGAATGACACCCCGGTGTGGCTCATAGATACGCAGGCGAAGGACACTCTGGCGCAGACTAATGTGCAGGATGGGCATTTCTCCTTGAAGGGAAACACCCGGGAGCCGTTTTTCGCCTATGTGGGCAACGGAAAGCAGCGGGTTCAGCTGATTCTGGAGCCTGGCGTGGCCACGGTGGATATCAACGAGCGTGTTGCCTCCGGTATGCCCCTGGACGATGCCTACATGGACTTCCACAAGCGTTTTTACGGATATAGCCGGAATCAGCGGGAACAGAAAGTAGCGCTGGCCGATTCAGTGGTCCGTGCCAATGCCGACAACCTGGTGGGTGCACTGGCGCTGGAGGACCTTTTCCATGTGGATCAGGCGCGTTTCGAAGAGCTGTATAATGTAGTATCGGCCAAGAATCAGGAGTTTTACCTGGTGAAATCGGCCTATCAAGCCATGCAGGTGCAGCAGCGAACGGGGGAGGGCCAGCCTTTTACGGACTATCTGGTTCCCGGCGGCAATCCGGATGGTTCGGACGTGAAACTCTCGGATTATGTGGGTCGCGGGAAATATATTCTCCTGGACCACTGGGCTTCCTGGTGCGGCCCCTGCAAAGCCGAAATCCCCTATATCAAGAAAACTTGGGAGGCTTTCCACGGAGACCGTTTTGAGGTGGTTAGCATTGCCGTAAGCGACAAAAGGGCCGATACGGAAAAGGCTCTGCAACAGCTGGATATGCCCTGGCCGCAGATTTTGGACGGGCAGAAGATTCCTAAGGAACTGTATGGCGTCAATGCCATCCCGCACCTGATTCTGTTTGCCCCGGACGGCACCATCCTGAAACGCGGCCTCCGCGGCGACGATATCTACAATACGGTGGCCGAGATCTTAAAGTAGTTGCTTGAGGAGTTTCTCAATATGATCGGCATAGCGGACCATGCCCAGGTCGGTGAAGTGAACCCCGTCCACAAAGGGTTCTCCGTCGGTGCCCGTCATTCCATCGGCCGAAAGGTAGTAGAGATTCTTTTCACCGGCTTGCTGGAGTAATTCGAACAGGGCTTTCTGGGCAGCGTTCCTGGAGCGGACTTCTTCGGCAACGGCCTGGTCCACCACGGTGTGGGCATACTGCGGGTCTTCCACCAGAATCACGGGAACATCCGGATGAGCGTTGCGCAGGATACGAAAAAAATGTTCTCCTTTTTCTGTAATCAGTTCTGCTGGCGCATTGGGTACGTAATCCAGCACGAAAACGGAAGGGGAGGGCACAGAAGCCATTAATTCCGCTATCTCAAAATCCAGTTTGGCGTTTCCGCTGAACCCCAGGTTCATGACCGTGGTGTTGAAGCGGCGGGCCAGGATGTTGGTAAAGGCCATGCCGGGCCGGCTGGCGCATCCGCCCTGGAGGATGCTGGATCCGTACATTACGATAGGCCGTTCATTGAGCGGACTCTGGAGCTGGGGCTGCTCTAGGATGCTGCCTTCAGGCACGCCCAGTTCCAGGGTTTTCACTTCGTCGTAGAGGGAGAGGTAGAGCATATATTCCCGCATCTGGGGCTGCATATTGCCCACCAGCCTTCGCTGATGCTCGGTGGAGTTGGGCCCCCAATGGAAGCCGGAACCCACGAACCTCCATTCCCCGTCCAGGAAGGCGTACAGGTCCAGTCCGCCGGTGCCGCAATCGGCCATGTGAGGCATGTGGAAACCGGTATTGGTCCACTTGGCATAAATGTCCGTTGCATCGCTGCGGAAGCGGATATAGAGCCCGGCGGAATTGCGCGCCAGGTTCCGGATGGGTTCCCGGATGCTCTCTATCAGACTTTCCGGAAGCCTACGATAGGGATGATCGGGAGCGGCCTGGAAGGCCTGTCCATAGACCGGAAAATCAGTGCTGTTCCGATACACGATACCTTCCTGTGCCCGGGCGGAAAAGAGGCACAAAAAGGAGAGAAGGGGAATGAGGATCTTTTTCATCTTACCCAGATGTTCCTGAAGTCCATGGCACCGCCTTCGGACTGAATGCCGATAAAGCCTTCCTTAGCGTCGCAGTTGGCCTCGTTCACGAGGACGCCGTTGAGGAAGGCTTTTATTTTGCCTTCCCGGCACACGAAATCCATGCAGTTCCACTCACCCACAGGTTTTTCGGGGCTGGTTTCCACTATGCGTGCCTTACGGTAGAAAGGACCCTCGATGCCTTCCATGGGAATGCCTCCCATGAGCACGCCCATATCCTGGGGCGTCATTTGCAGCTGGACCCCCGTGGG
>CAMYWP010000131.1 GCA_947302825.1 uncultured Bacteroidales bacterium | reverse complement strand
GACAGGAAGCCATGGCAGGTGAAGATTATTGTTCGGTAAAGCTTGCCGTTACGTTTTGTTCGTCCCAGTCGGTCACGGTTACCGTGAAGCTGAGTTCCTGGATATCACCTGGAGAGGGAATATTGGATGCGCCGCTGCTCAGGCCGATATGATTGTTATATCCCTGTGCGAAAGTAACGGAAGCTGTGGCTGTTTTGGTATTGCTGAAAGCGTCTTTGGAAATGGTGTAGGTGGCGGTTAGCTCGTAGCTGCCCGGGACCAGCCAAAGGTCGTTGTCCGGACTGGTGTGGGAGCCGCCTTCGCCTAAATCCACGCCGCTGCCCGCGCTGCCGAAAATATATACGTCGTAGGCAAGCGCCGATCCGGGTGTCCAGGTATTGGTGACCAGGTTATAGGTGCCTTGGATGATGGGGCGCAGCTTTAATTTGAGGTTCGTGACCGTGAATCCGTCGGGTGCTTTCAGGGTCACGGTCCCCACCTGGGCAAAGATATGTTGGAGGGTCAGGGTGTTCTCCGCGTTAAAGTCGGGATTTGCCAGATAGGCTACCACGGCGTCAGTTTCTGCGTCGTTGACTTGGACGGAGGGCTGAGCACTGTCTGCCACCAGGCTTACGTTGGAGGCAGCGAAAGAGTAGCCGGGATTGGTGACGGGCCAATATTTGCCGCCTTTCCATTTGCCATCGCCGCCAGGGGTAAAGCCGATATTCTGGAATGCGTAGCCGGAGGCCGTGATGGCCGATACATAAAGGGTCCCCAGGTTGCCGTTGATCACCGGAGTGGCGCCCTTGGTGAAAATGTCCGGATTCCTGTCTCCGGCCACGCCGAAAGTGATTTCCCGGGAAGCTTTTTCCAGGGCGGGTCCAACAGTTTTTTGGCATGCGGCAGCCAGGGTGGTCCCGGCCAGTGAAAGGAGGAGTAAAGTTTTGGTTTTCATGTGTTTATTAAATTTATAGATAAAACTAATCGGCTTGTTTCCATTGATTTAAGTGCACTACGTCCGTTTCCCATTCCAGCACCTGGATGGAATAGTTCACCACTTCCCGTCCGTCCAGGGTGAGATGGAGGTGTAGCTCGTCCAGGATGGCCTGCGACCAGTCGTATCCCCGCAGCGTAGCCAGTTCCCCCAAAGGCAACCGTTGGTAAAGGACCCAGTCGCCTGTCTCTTCGTCTTGGGTGAGCAGGTCCAACTGCAAGTCTCCGGCATAGGTCATTTTGCCGGCGGGTTCTGCCTGGCGGGGGATGCGTGCGGTATACTGGTATCGGCCCGTTTCCCTTGCCTGCACTTCGTAAGGACCTTCGTGGAGCGAAAGGTCCGGAAGACGGTACCCGTCCACAGTGGCGGTGACCACCGGAATCAGGGGAATTTCTTTCTCTTTCATCTCTATCTCACAGTAAAACGTGGTATAGAGGCTTTGGATGGGTATTTCCAGTACATAACGCTCCGTTTCATCCGTCTGGGACCGGGCACTGCCGGCCAGGCTCTCCGGGCATTCCTGTCCCAAAGGAATCAGCAGGCTGTTTCCCTGATCGGAAATCGTTTCTGGCCAGTTGCTCACGCAAATTACTTCCAGGGGGGAATGCTTCGTCCAGGAAAAGGTCACACCCTCCGTGCAGAAGGTCCCGGTCTGGGCCACCTGCCGCTGCACTCCAGTCGCTTCCGGATTGATCATCCGGAAGCTGAAATAGGGCCACTGCTGTTCGCTTACCGTCCTGTCGGCCTTCACCTGAATCCAGGCCGGGCAATCGGAGCGGTCTTCCTTGATGAGGGAATGACAGGAGACAAAGCAGAGCATCAGCAAAGCGTTTATGAGTATCGTCTTATTCATGATACGGGTTCAAACGGATCTTCCTCGCGGTGGAGGCCATAGCGTTGGATGAGGATGTAGATTTCCGGGTCCAGGTTGCCCCGGAAGATGAAGGAACGGTCGGCCCGGCAGGCATCCAGGTAACATTGGACGGCCCGCTCGTCGTCGTTGTTGCGGGCATACAGGACCGCCAGCATGTAATTGACGGCCGGGGTGCGTTCCAGTTCCTGGAGGATGGCCATGGCCGATGCATTGTAGTCCAGCGAAACGCAGGCGATGGCCGTGTTGTAGTCCCGGTAGGGGCGCAAGTATTCCAGGGCCTTCTCGTATTCGCGTTCCCGCAGGAGGCCGATGCCCCGCATATAGGTGCTGTCCAACTCAGTAGTGCTCACGGTATCTTGGATCATGCCCTTGCGGTGCAGGTAGAAGTCGAATTTCACAGTGCGGAGGCGGGGGTACAGTTTCTCGCGCAGGTGCCGGTAGAAAAGCTCTTTTTGAAGGGCCGATTCCCGCATATCCAAGTCGCTGATTTCCAGATGTTTCAAATAAGCGTATTTTTCCTTCTGGGAGAGGGTGCTGTCCTGGTCCACCAGGAGCGAGAGCAGTTCCCAGTTCTCCCCGTTGGAGCGGGAGAGGAAACGGATATCCGGTATGTCCAGCTGTCCCACGCGCTCCCGCCCGTCGGCACTTACGCTCAACGTAAATCCGCTGCGCCGTACAGAGTCGCGGTAACGGCGGATGTCCTTGTCAAAGTAGGTTGCCACTGCTGCCGCACGCTGGGCCGAAAGCGTATGGTTATGGGCCAGCGTCCCCTCTGGGGAAGCCGATGCGGCGATCACTATAGAGTCCAAGTCAAATGTTTGATTGTCAAGTACTTCAAGAATATTCCCGCGGATTCGCGAGAGTTCTTCGCGGTTGTAGCCCAAATCGGCCTTCACTTCGGCCTTGCCCTGTTCGAACTCCACGTAACAGGCGGTGTTGGCGGCCGCACGGCGTCCTATGATACGGGTCAGGTAACGTTCGCTGGGATTCAGCAGGGTGGACATGGAACTGATGTAGAACGACAACGGTTCTGTCCTTTCCATTTCGTACAACTTGCGGTCGCTCTCATAGATGTCGCCCCCCAGGACGATATCCACTTTGCGCAGTTTCGGACGCGTGGCGATGGTCTGTGTATAAGCGTATACGAAATCCCCGTTCAGATTTCGGAGCACGGTGTCCAGCCGGATTCCTTCGGTCTCGATGGGGGCACGCACGTATTTGTGGTACATAAGTTCCTTACGCCCTTTCCGGCGTTCATTTAGCCGATAAAGCAGCCAGTGGGTGTAGTGCTCCACCGCCTGTTTTTCGGTGACACCGTAGTGGCTGGCAAACTGCTCGTCGGATACATAGGAAGTATCGTTTTTGAAATAATAGACTTCCGGCAGGTTCCGTTCCAGGAAAATCTCCAGGTTCCGGAGGTCGATGAAACGGGTGCTGTCTGTGATTATACTTTTCAGGAATCGGTCGTACTGCTCGTAGCCCCTAAGCTGCCGTTTCCGGTAATCCTCTCCGGTAATATAGACCGACTCCAGCTGCAGACTGTCGCCCAGGATATACATCTCAGGGCGGAAGCGCAGTTGCCAGCGGGAATCCTGCATGGAAGCCGGGACGATGATCTCGAAACGCAGGTCCACCCGGCCATGCCGTTCGGCCACGTTCCGGAATCGGGCGGTGATGACGGCGGCGTCAATCACGTCGTGCGCCACCATTTCGCCGGAGGATTCATCTTTCACGGCCTTCATGATCAGCATTTCCTTTCCGGAGTCGTCGCGGACCGTGAGGGTGTCTCGGTGGGATACCGCGATGACCTTGCGTTCCTCCTGGATTTCGTTACGGGACAGGGCGAGGGTGGCCGCCAGCTCTTTCTGACGAACCGCCTCGATCTTCCTCATGGGCCCGCAAGCCGGGAGGAACGCGAGGGCCACCGCCACGGCGGCCAGTACAATGACAGGGTCTGCGTGTTTCATTTCCTTCTCATCAGAATATCAGTTGAATGGCCAGCCGTGCGTCGGGAAGGACAAACACTTTGGATCCCTGCTCCAACATGATGCCGCAGGTAGGACAGGAGTACACGGTATACTGCTTCCATCCGCCCCACGCGCCCACACCTATATCCAGGTTCCAGTGCTCCGACAACATCATGGAATAACCTCCCCACAAACGTCCCCCATAGGTATCGGCCTCTTCCGTTTCGCGTCTCCAGATTCCTCCCACGTTGTACACCCGGTATTGGAAGTCCAGTCCGGCCCACCATCCGGAATAGACGTGCCAGGGCCACCAGCGGGCTCCGCCCCAAACGTTCAGCTGACGGGCCTGCATCTGCCGTTCGGCTTCCTGCCGAAGGTAGGTCCAGGGGTTCAGGGCGGCACCGGCGTGCAGGGATGCATGCCTACCCACCGCAATGGAGGCATCGGCATTGACGGTTCCCAGACTTGCCCATCCGATTCCGTCCGTTCCCACGCTATAACGTTGGGCGGCGGCGGGCCAGCTGATGACCAGGGCCAGCATAAGGGCCAAGAGTATGTTCCCGACGGTTTTCATCTTACCAGTCTCTTTGGGGTTGCAGGGGTTCCTCTTCGCGGGGAACCAGTTTCACTTTCCGTGCAACGATCTCTGTGGTATAACGTTCCTCCCCATTCTGGGTTGTGTACTTGCGGTTGCGCAGGCGGCCGGTCA
Organism: uncultured Bacteroidales bacterium; assembly: GCA_947302825.1. GTDB lineage: Bacteria > Bacteroidota > Bacteroidia > Bacteroidales > UBA932 > Cryptobacteroides. The sequence continues at coordinate 1,156 of CAMYWP010000131.1, read as the reverse complement.
CTTCCACCCATACGCCTTTCTGGAGGGCATAGATATCGTCCACGCCGTCTCTTCCGTGCCAGGCCGATACATTGAACCAGGTGGATTCGATGATGGAATTGCCTTCCCGGTCCACGGTGCTGTAGTCGGTGACCACGGAGAAATTGCATACCTGGCTCTGGCTGGAGAAAGTGACCACTTCGGCCTTTCCCACCACGCCGCGCAATTGTATCCTATTTAAAAATTCCATGGTTTTGTTTTTGGAAATTGAACTGCGGGCCGGCCTGGCGGTGCGCGCTGTGCCGCTCCGACCCGGATGCAAAGTAAGGGTGCAAAAAGGGGATAGGCCGATAAAAAATGGCCCTGAGGTGCAGAAATTCGTGTTTTTTACGAAAATATGCACTTTCTTATGTTGTATCAGAAGAAAAATATCCCATCGTAAAAATAATTCTTACGATGCCCTTTTTTTGTTGTACCAGCGAAACAGAAGTATTTACGGAAATCTTTTTTCCGATGCTTGGAAATCCTGCCGCCGCGTTGCATCTTTGCGGCAAAAGAGCGTGAAGAGATGGCCTACAAGATTGAAGACATGAAGCATCCGCCACACTGCCTGTTCTGCGGCCGCGTGCTGATAAGCGGCCGTCCGGACCGGAAGTTCTGCAGCGTGGCCTGCAAGAACCGCTGGCATAACCGGGTGAAACATCCGTCCCGGGAGCAGGTGGAACGGCGGGTGATGCGTGTGTTAAGCCGCAACCACCTGATCTTGGATAAACTGCTGCGGCTGGGGATTTACAATGTGGATCGGCTTACGCTGCTGGAACTGGGCTATCATCCGGACTATGTAACCTCCTACCGGAAGTCGGGCGTGCATCACCAGTACACATGCTTCGACATCCGCTATGAACTCACGCCCACGCGCATCAAAAACATTGTCCGCACCGGCCTGGAGGACGATGCGGACAAGATGGAAGATGAAGAGAATGTTTAGGCTTTCACCTTCTTCTGCGGGTCTTTGAACAGGATCCAGAAGAGGATGGCCACCACGAAGGCATAGCCGGCGAAGATATACCAGGCCTGGGGCCAGTTGGCCGGCGTGTTGAACACGTCGCAGGCATCTACCACTGCGCCGGCGGCCAGGGTGCCGATGGTGGCGCCGAAACCGTTGGTCATCATCATG
>CAMYWP010000130.1 GCA_947302825.1 uncultured Bacteroidales bacterium | reverse complement strand
CAAGCCCTGGGATACCAAGGGCATCGACGGCGTGAACCGCTTCCTCAAGAAGTTCTGGCGCCTGTTCTGGGACCGCGAAAAATGGCTGGTCACCGACGAGGCGCCCACCAAGGAAGAGCTCAAGGCCCTGCACAAGCTCATCGGCAAAGCGCAGGACGACATTGAGCATTTCTCCTACAATACCACCATATCGGCCTTCATGATTGCCCTGAATGAACTGGGCAACTGCTCCAAGCGGGCCATTTTGGAGCCGCTTACGGTGGTGCTGAGCCCTTTCGCCCCGCATATTGCGGAGGAACTGTGGCACCAGCTGGGTCATGAGGAATCCGTGGTCTATGCTTCCTTCCCGGAGTACAGGGAAGAACTGGCGGCCGACAATACGGTGAATTATCCCGTTTCCTTCAACGGCAAGACGCGTTTCTTTCTGGAGGCACCGGCTGAGGCCGTTCCCGCAGATGTGGAGGCTTTGGTCCGTTCGCACGAGAAAACGCCTCAGTATGTGGGTGATATGAATATCGCCAAGGTGATTGTGGTCACGGGACGTATTGTTAATGTGGTTCTTAAGAAGTAGGCGATGGACAACAAGAAAATCCTGACAGGTATCTTCGACTACATTGTCATCACGATAGGGACCTTTCTCTTCGTGATGGCCTGGACCTCCTTCCTGCTGCCCAACAATATGATTGACGGTGGCATGACGGGTGCATCGGCTCTCTTGTCCATGGTAACCGGTATCTCGGTGGATATCTGGTACTTCGGAATCAATGTACTCCTGCTAATCCTGGCCTTGTTTATTCTTGGCAGGGGTTTTGGAATCAAAACCATCTACGCCATCCTGCTGTCCACGGCCCTGTTCCGTGTTTTGGGCGATGAAAGCATGCGCTTCCTCTGGTCAGTGGAGGGAGAAGTGCTCTATGTGGGAGACGGCATTCTGGTGCCCATTATCGGCGGTCTGTTGGAAGCCGTGGGCCTGGCCCTTATCATCATGCGGGGCGGATCCACCGGCGGCACCGACATCTTGGCCCTCATCGTGAACAAGTTCTGGCCCATCACCATCGGCCGCTTTTACGTAATGGCCGACTTCGTGATCATTTCGCTCCTGATTCTGGTTCCGGGTCATAGCTTTACGGATGTGGTTTACGGTTATATCACCATGGGCGTGTGCGCCTATGTGCTGGATCTTATCCTGCTGGGTAAGGAATCCACGGTACAGGTGCTCATTTTCTCCAGTCATCTGAAGGAGATCGGGGACTATATCAACCAGCAGATGGGGCGCGGGGTAACGGCCCTCAAGGCTATAGGCTGGTATACGCAGGAGGACCGGCAGGTGCTTATGGTCATGCTGCGCAAGACTGAACTGCCGGATTTGGTGAAAGTGGTGAAGGAGATGGACGAAAAAGCCTTTGTAACGGTAGTACCGGCCAACAGTGTATTCGGCGAAGGCTTCGATGAAATGAAAACGGGAATCAATAAAAAGAAGAAGAAATAGTTATGCCCACATTGCAGAAATCCACGTTTACCCTGATCAAGGAGTGGCTGATGGTCACCCTGGGTATAGTCATCTACGTACTGGCCTGGGCCATATTCCTGATTCCGAACAACCTCATCGGCGGGGGTGTTTCGGGTATCAGCTCCATCATCCAGTACGCTACGGGCGGAACCATCCAGATGGGTTACACCTACTTCGTGCTCAATGCCATCCTGGTGGCGGCGGCCATGGTGATTTTGGGCATGGGCTTCGGCGCCAAGACCATCTATGCCATCATCCTGGCGTCCGTGGCCTTGCGTTTCCTGCCCGGCATGATCCCGGAGAAATTCATCACGGACCTTGTGTTTGCCAACGGCAAGCTCCTGAGCGTGCTCATGGGCGGCGTGATGGCCGGTATCGGCATCGGCATGAGCATTTCCAACGGAGGTTCCACGGGCGGAACGGACATCATCGCCCTCATCTACACCAAGTACCATAACGTTTCGCCGGGCAAGGTGATCCTCTACCTGGATTTCATCATTATCGGCTCTTCGCTGCTCATTCCTTCCTATGCCAATTCCATCGACCCGGTTACGCACGAGCAGATCCTGGACGCCATGGGCAATCCGGTGATGTACAAGCTGCCTTTCGTGGAAAAGATCACCACGGTGCTGTACGGTTTCATCCTGGTTACCGTGAACAGTTCGGTGCTGGATATGTATATTTCCGGTTCGCAGCAGAGCGTACAGCTGTTCATCCTGTCCAAGGAATATGAAAAGATTGCCGATGCCATTACGCACGACATGCATCGCGGCGTTACCGTGCTGGACGGCAAAGGCTGGTACACTAAGCAGGACACCAAGGTGCTCATGGTGCTCACCAGGAAAACCGACCTGAATCTGATGCTTCGTTATATCAAACAATTGGACGACAAAGCCTTCCTGTCAGTAAGCTCCGTGAACGGCGTGTACGGAAAGGGCTTCGATACCATCAAGAAATAAAGTTCATTGACATAGGGGAAACGCGTCCGTCCGGCCTGCTTTTTACCCCATGAACCTGTTAGTGTTGTCCCTGGCTCTTGCCTGTGTGCTGGCCGTGGCGGCAGGTATCGGCCTGTACGTGCGCCTGCGCAGGAAAGAAGCCCGTTTGAAGTCCCTCCTGGAGCAATCCGGAGCCACGGATGAAGAATCTGCTTCCTACGAGATGACGGCGATCGATCAGATGCTTTACGACAGGTGCTGCCGGTATATGACCCAGCGGAGGCCTTTTCTGGTGGAATCCTTCTCCCTCCAGGACCTGGCCAATGCCGTTTATACCAACAAGGGTTCGCTGAGCAAGACCATCAAACGTTTTTCCGGCCGCAATTTCAGGCAGTACGTAAACTATTACCGGATTATGTACGCCATGGATTTGTTTCGGAACAATATGGGTCTGAGAGTTAGCGAATTAGCAGAGTTGTCGGGCTTCCACACGGAGACTTCGTTCTTCCAGAATTTCAAGAATATCATGGGAGAACCGCCCAGTCACTGGTGTGCCCGGATGCGGCGGAAACAATCCAAAAAACGAGAATCTTAATGTTGGACGGCCTGCGTTATCCCTTTACTCCTTTCCAATCCGCCGGAACAGGAGCGGTTACATCCACCTCGGTCTTTTTGACGGGGTGGATGAATTGTATCCGACGGGCCAGCAGGCTGATGCCACCGTCGGGATTGGAACGCTTGGCTCCGTATTTGAGATCGCCTTTGATAGGGCAGCCCATGTGGGCCAGCTGGCAGCGGATCTGGTGGTGCCGGCCGGTGTACAGTTCCACCTCCAGCAGATAATAGCGTTCCGTGGTCTGGATGAGGGTGTATTTCAGGCGGGCTTCCTTGCCGTTTTTTGAAACATAGGATTTGTTCTGAGCTTCGTTGCGGGTAAGGAAGTCTGTTAGGAGGTCGCTGTCCTTGGGCGGACGGGTGGCGGTAAGGGCCCAGTAAGTTTTGTGAACCTGGCCGTTTCGAAGCATTTCGTTCAGGCGTTCCAGGGCCTTGGAGGTTTTGGCAAAGAGACAGACCCCGCTTACAGGCCGATCCAGCCGATGGGGAACGCCCATGAATACCTGGCCGGGCTTGGAATCCCGCTGGGCGATGAAAGCCTTCAGGGTTTCACTTAGGGGCTCGTCGCCGGTTTTGTCGCCCTGTACAATCTCACCGGTGTGTTTGTTGAACACCAGCAGGTGATTGTCTTCGTAAAGGATTCTGTCTGCTATGTCCTGGAATTCTTCCGGACGCAATTGTCTGTATACTGCCATATGGACACAAAGTTAAGCTTTTTTGGCAAGAAAATTGCTGCATCTAAAATATATTATTAGATTTGTGCCTATGAAACGAATCATTCCCATCATAGCCTTTGTGGCTCTGTTAGCTTCGTGCGGTGTCGCCGCGCAGCAATCTGATGTTGTTGAGACCAGTCCCAGTGAGGAAGTCGTGGATATCGGTTATGGAAAGGAAGTGCGTGGCCGACTCACCACAGCTGTTTCCAGCATTCCGATAAAAGAGGATAATCCTATTCCCTACAGGACCATCTATGAGATGATCGAGGGCCGTTGCCCCGGTGTGACGGTACAGGGGAACAAGATTCTCATCCGTGGTATCAGTTCCATCAACAGCAGTACGGAGCCGCTCATCGTTGTAGATGGTACTCCCCAAACGAACATCGACTGGATCAACCCCAACGATGTCAAGAGCATCGATGTCCTTAAGGACGGCGGTTCGTCGGCCATCTACGGTTCCCGAGGGGCCAACGGCGTCATCATCATCAATCTGAAATAAAAGAATTGGGAGGCCCTAAAGGTCTCCCATTTCGAATCCACCGCCGAGCCGAAGCCGCCTCCGCGTCCTCCGGGTCCGCCAGGACCTCCGGGGCCACCGAAGCCACGGGGCCCCATGCGGTCCTGCATTTCCCGTTCACGTTTTCTCTGGTCTTTGCGGTACGCTTTGAACTGATCTTTGTCAAGGATTCCCTTGAGCGCTTTGTCGTATTCTTTCTGGTCTTTCTGGATTTGCTGCTGCCTTTCTTCCATTTCGGCCATGCGCTTCTGCATTTTCTCGAAGAAAGCCCTGCGTTCTGCTTCGCTCATCTGGCGGGGGTCTTTCCTTTCTCCCTCCTGGCCGAATCCTTCGGGCCGGAAGTCCAGTTTCCCGTCAAACTGCTTGTTCAGTTCCAGAACGGCCTTCTCCTGTTCGGGGGTTAGGTTGTAATCCTGCGCCATAAGGGCTGTTTTCTCTTCCGGACTCAGCACTTCGGGCAGTTCCATTTCCGGCCTTTCCTGTCCCTGGGGACCACGTCCGCCTTGCGGCGGCTGGGCGTTAAGTACAGTGGCGCCTACTAAAAGTCCGGCCACTGCCATCATCAGTTTTCTCATATTGTTTTTTGTTTTGGCTGCAGACGTTCTTTCAAAAAAAGTACCATTGGGTCCTTGAAATACAGTATAAAAGACATTCTCGGTTGGTGGGTAGTGACATTTTGGGTTGGTGACAGCCGCTGCGAGGAGGGCCGCTTCCTGAGATGCGTATCGGGTTCTTGCCGCCTCGGCAGAAAAACAGCGTTTTATGCGTTCTGGTTGCCGAGGTGGCCACGATTTCGCCCCCAGCTGCCGATTTCTTTGCCGCCTCGGCAGATAATAGGCCTTCTGCGCATTCTGCGTGCTGAGGTGGAGACACCAAGTCTTTTTTCACGGCGCCATGTTAAAAGAAGGTTGCAAAAGTTGTAAGCCGATATTGTCCCCTCCCGCATAATCGAACAATCATAGTTTAGTTCTGCACCTGAAAACCAATTTAGACTGATAAGCTGAATAATCTTAGATACGAAAAAGCATGAAATGCTGACAAGGCTGGTACTGAATCTGTGCGAAATGACTATTTTTTGCACGGTTTCACTAGCAAATGTAAGTGAACCCGGGCGAATTACGATATATTCGCACATGTTCAGTATTCAGGCCCTTACAAGTGGCGTCATACCATGACGCCTCAAGCCAGTGGGATATAGATATAAAAAAAGCGACTAGTATCAGGGAGAGACTCCCATGATTGAGACGCTTGGCGACTCATCCTAGACGCATTGCAAATATACGGTTTTTCGGCAAATCCAAAAATAATAATAAAAATCAAGCACCTACATTTCTGTAAGTGCTTGATTTCCTTGAAGTCTGGATGACTGGACTTGAACCAGCGACCTCCTGGTCCCTAACCAGGTGC
>CAMYWP010000129.1 GCA_947302825.1 uncultured Bacteroidales bacterium | reverse complement strand
GCTGCGGAGCCACCTGGGCGGCGGAAGGAAGCGCACACAAGGAGAGCAGGAGGGACGCAAAGGCTGAAAGCAGTATAAGAAGTAAACGTTTATTCATAATAAGCAAAAGTAAACAAAGTCTTCGGTAAAACAACTACTATTTTAATTTTTACTACCTTTGTGGCGGTGTATTGATTACACCACGCCTTGGTGGTGGAATGGTAGACACGAGGGACTTAAAATCCCTTGGCCCGAAACGGCCGTGCGGGTTCGAGTCCCGCCCGAGGCACAAAAAAAAGCGACGCGATGCGCCGCTTTTTTCGTACCAAGTGTCTTCGACAGGCTGGGGGCCTTATTCTATGGTTTGAGGCTTGCGCCTCCAGTTAAACATAGGCAGGAGGAAGGAGATGATGGCCGAGCCAAGCCAGAAGATGCTTACATAGTGGAAATCGTGACCTCCGGAAGCCGTATTGCTGTCCATCAACACGCCGGTGATGATATTCTGCAGGCCGGCCGCAGCATAGGAGGCGATACCCACGATGCCAAGGGCGGCACCTGAAGCCTTGCGGGGCACCAGGTCGATAGCCATGAGGCCACCGAGGAAGGCAATCAGTACTCCGATGGCAATGCCGAAGAGAACCATTGCCAGAATATTTACCCATTTCGCCGGTCCGCCGTACAGGAACAGGGCCAGGGCAACAGCCTCCAGCACACCAGCCACAAAAGCGGGATACTTACGGTCCCCTTTGAACAATACATCGGAAAGCCATCCCGAAACCACGGTGCCGATTATGCCGAAAACCGGGTTGATGCCGATAACTGTGGCTGCTTCGGTCAGGCTGTAGCCCTTGGCCTCCTGAAGGAAGATAGTTCCCCATTCGTTAATGGCGTATCGGCTCATGTACATGAAAGCACTTGCCGCAGCCAGGATCCATACGCCAGGATTCTTGATTACGGCGCGCTGCAAACTACTGGTCCGCGCACGATCCTTAACTTCGCTACCCTTCTTGTCATATTCCTCCTGAGTCATTTCTCCGGAAAGAACCTCAACGGCTGCAAGCCCCTTGCTTTCCGGCGAATTGTGGAAAAACAACAGGACCAGAACCAGTCCCACCACTCCTGCCAGGGCGGCGCCAAAGAAACCCCATTTCCAACCGAAAGCCGCCACGATGGCGCCGACGAAGATAAAGGAAAGACCTTCTCCGATATTATGGGAGGCGCTGAATATACCATAAAAAGTTCCTCGTATCTTCAGCGGCATCCAGCGGGACAGGGCAACGATGCTGGCCGGGGCCCCCATGCTCTGCGCCCAGCCGTTTCCGGCCCATAAGAGACAGAATACACCGAAAAGCACAGCATTGGATATCTGGCCGTTCATGGCACTCACGCCCATCACACCCATGGCGAAGTTCATGCACACGGAGATGGTGATTCCGATGGCCATGAAACGCTTGATATTGGCGCTGTCGGCAAGGAAACCGTTCACCAGCTTGCCAACGGCATAAGTCCAGTACAGGCAGGCTCCTATCACGCCCAGTTGGGTGGCTGACAGCAACCCCGCGTCTATGAGCGGCTGCTTCATCACGCCCATGGACAGGCGGCATACATAGTAAAGGGCATAGCCGAAGGTGGCAGCTATGAAGGTCTGCATACGCAGACGCTTATAGGTCCTATCCACCTTCTCGGCTGGAACTTTATCGGCAGCTGAACCGCTGGATTTCAGGAAATCACGACCTTTCATATCTAATTCTGTTTTGAAAATCGGGTCGACAGCAGCAACTTCATATCATCCCAACGATACCAGGGGCCTTGGACGGCCTCCAAAGGAAGACGGACTTCCTCTGAGTTCACCACCATCTTGAATATTATATCCCCGCGGCGGCCCTTACAAAACAACAAATACATCGTTGCCGCCATGGGCGCGCGGAAGTTATGCCAGGTTTGGGCAATACCATCGGCGTTGGAAGGGATCTGGTCGAAGCCATCGGCCCCCATCATGGACATCAGGGCCAGGAAAACAGTGTCGTGGCCGAAGCGCAGGCGTACGGCCGGGCGACCAGAGGCCAACGAACGGTCGGCGTCCGCCACTAGGTTCCACAGGGCTGGCAAATCCCGCAGCGTAGCCGGCGGAGCCGATTCCATGTAATGGATATAGTTGTTCGCCTCCCAGAGTTTATAGCATTCCTCCGGGGTGAAAACCCACATCAGGTTGCGCTGGGTGGGAACGCATTGCATGTTGAACACCAGGTCGTACAGATCGGTTACAAAGGCCCGGGTTCCCCTGAAGGGAGCCGGAAAGTCCGGATCCTGGAAGAAGCGGGCGCAGATAGCCCTGTGATCGATGCGCGCGTCGATAAAGTCCTTAAGGCCGGTGCCCCAGGGGTCCTTGCGCTTATATCGGCCTTCTTCCATAACCACGTTCTCCCGGCGGGGATTCTCGGGGGCATGGGGGTTCAGCTCGTCCAGTTCGGTCAGCGAAGCAGTCTCATATACCTGCAGCCGGCCGTCCATCTGCACCAGGCCCTGGCAGAAAGCAGCCATGGACACAATGCAGCGCGGGATTTGCGTTGCCCCGGCCGTAATCACCGGGCGCTTTTTGAAGAAAGCCTTATTGTCCCTGTATATCTCCTGGGCAATGCGGTAGTGCTGGTCCCAGCCCAGGGACGACAATTCCCCGGCCCGGTACTGGCATTCTTCCTCGAAATAGGCCCGGGCCTCCTGCCATAGTCTCTCGCCCTCCGGCGTAAGGGCTTGCTGTTCATGTGCGGCGCGCAGCACGCCAAGGCTGCGCTCGTACTGTGTATCATTGAGCAGATAACGCGCGCCATGCCGACCGTAGTGGCTCATATAGACCGGAGTGTACCCCTTGGGCGGCGACGTGACCGTGTGCTCTGTAAAAGGATACATATAGTACACACCGCCAGCCTTGTCCAAGTCGGAGAATATCTGGTCCCGTGCGCTCTGGGAGCGGGCAGGAATGAAGGACATCCACATTCCTGCCAACACCAGTATAATCCAACGGGCTTTCATTACCTGCGACCCTGTTTCTTCAGCCATCCGATGAGCAGTTCAGGACGGTCTGTCTGGATGATGGAAGTACCCAGATCCAGGATTTTCCCGTAAATCTCGTCTGGATTGCCTTCGAAGGCTGCGTCGTCGTCATAGCCGCCACAGAGCGAAGCCCACAGGGTATTGACCCAGAGTTTGGACTGCTGGGCCACCACCTTGCGGCAGCACTCCTCCACTTCTTCATCCAGGCTGGAGAAGCATACCTCGTAGGCCAGCGGCTTTTCGCCGGTCTGGGCATACCAGTCTTCGTACTGGCCGAAGAGTTCCTTCCCCTTAGGCTTCTGGATGTCGATGATAGGCATATACATCATTCGGCTGCCCTCCATTTCCTGGGCTACCACCTCGCGAGCCTTCTTGCCCTTGATGAGAACCTGGTCGGTCATATCCAGGGAGTCGGTGAGCTTTACCACCAGGTCGTAGTACTTGAAGCCCTGGTCTACATTGATGACAATCCGGTCCTTGCACACCTCCAGGGCCTCCCGGAAGGTTGTGATGCGTGTGCCGGGAATAGTCACATTGTGGGCCGTCTTCAAGTTAAAGGTGGCAAGGGAGTCATAGGTCATGGTGGAGATGTCACCTTTACCGGTGGTCATCCGGTTGCAAGTGTAGTCATGGCTCAAGACCAAGACGCTATCCTTGGTAAGTTTGAGGTCTATCTCTACAATGTCGGCCCCCATCCGGATGACGGATTCGATGGCACCCAGTGAGTTTTCGGGATAATTGCGCCAGTCTCCCCGATGGCAGACGACGACCACATATTTCGATGCTGGATCATTCAGGGCGGCTATCACCTGATCGGCCTTGCTGGTGGGCTCAGAAGATTTTTTACCGCAAGAGAGAAGGGTACAGGCAGCAGCCAGTATCCACAAAATTCGTTTCAGCATAGTCTTAAACATAAATGGTTCTTTATTTCAGTTTGATGATGCAGGTGTGCTTCTTGGACCCGGATGTAGGATAGTCTCCCACGAAGCCCAGATACATCTGGCCCTTATGGATATGGAGGCCTTCCGGTTCGAAAGTGCCGTCGGAAGACAGGTTCAGCTTGATGAGCTGCTGCTTGTCCACGGAGACGCCCACTTTCACCAGTTGCTGCAGAATATTTCCACTAAAATCCATGACCGACATCAGCGTTGCTTCGTCATTTTTGGCCCCGGAGGTAACAAAGATACGGTCGTCATACACGCATAGGCCCTGGACGGCTCCGGCATTAGTGTCGCCGGTGGTCACGCCCTTGCGTTTCCAGGAGAACCTGGCGATGGTCTTGATACTGTTCAGGTTGTAGGCCGTCACTTCTTTTCCCTGGTTGTGGGACGTACGGGTAACCTTTTTCGTAACCTTAGAAGCGTTTCGGATTTCAGAAAGCTTGTATATATAGATGTAATCGCTACTGTTTTCGTAAGTCCACAGAAGCATGATGTCGTGCTCGGTGTCCACGTCCACGAAACGGGCCCCGTTGTCGTTCAGGTAGAAGCACTCCAGGGCGTCTTCGGCATATTCCGTAACGCCGGCCTTGAACTTGTGGCGGCAGATCAGGTGCACATCGGGGTCGTTGGCCTTGCCACCGGAATAACCACCGTTGGCAGTGCGCTCACCCAGTGTTCCGCTGGTCCAGAAATAGATGTCATCAGCATCGTACTCGATGCTGAACCCGTCTCCATGGCCGCCGCTAGGCAGCACCATATCGGCGCCAATCTTAGAGCCGTCCTTGTTCAGGGCACACACGAGCATCGAGTTATCGTTCTCTGTGGACATATAGAACTGTCCCCGCTTGTCGATGTCGAAACTTTGCATGCCAACCTGTAGACCCAGCGGAAGGGCGATCATGTCGGCCGTCAGAGGCTGGGTAATATCCTGGCTGAAAGAGGCGGGAGCATCATCGTTCTTCTTCACGGTCACAGCCAACTGTCCGCCAGTGCTGATCTTATCCGAGGAGAGCGTCAGCGTGGACGAGCCCTCCTTCAAGCCTTTAATCTTACCGGAGGTCACGGAAGCGATCTCCGTGGCGGAAGAGTTGATCTTCACGCCGTAGGGATTGGTTCCAAAGTCATATTCAGCATTGATATACACACCCCGTTCAAAGACTTGATAAGAAACAGGGACAGCCACTTCTTCACCCACGAAAACGACGCACTCGTTTTGCAGGAAAGACATCTTGTCCTTGACCGTTTCCTCTCCTGCGGGAGAAGGCTTGGTGCATCCTATCAACAGGAAAGTTGCCGCCGACATGACGGCGGCAACTTTAACCAAGAACGGATTTACCCTCATATCAATTGCCACAGACATTTCCTTCGAACTTGCAGTTACCGGCTTTGCTGGTAGCAAGGGTTATGTATTGTGCGAAGTTGTCCGGAGTCAAGGTGACGACCTGATGGTCGGCATCAACGGTCAGCGGGCCGACCTTTCCGCCCACCTTGCAGTTCTTGACTGTCACGGCTTTACTGTTGGCATTGCCGAGGATGGCTCCCATATAAATGGTGCTGGCCTTGAACATGTCGGACAGGATGGCTCCATAGTTCTCGCAGGCGTCGATGGTAATAGGGTTGTTGGACTGGCCCAGGATGCCGGCGGCATAGCCATGGGTAGTATCGCCTGCCTTATCGAAGACAATGTCGCCCCGGTTGATGCAGCGGGTGAACACATCGTCGGTGCTGCCGGCAGAGCAGATGCCGCCGATGCGGCTGTTGCTGGCCT
>CAMYWP010000128.1 GCA_947302825.1 uncultured Bacteroidales bacterium | reverse complement strand
TTTGATGCCCGGATTGGTTTTTTCGTGCATCAGTTTGGCCTTATGTCCCAAGGCAATGCATTTGCCGGTCTGGTTGTCGATGGCCACTATGGAAGGTTCGTCCAGGGCAATCTGGTCATTTTGGAAAATGACGGTGTTGGCAGTGCCCAGGTCGATAGCTAATTCTTGGTTGAGAAAATGGAATGCCATACTACTAACTTGCTTTAAGCATATCAACCCTCAAAATTACGAAAAAATTCTTATATTCGCACAAATATCGCGTGCCGATGGAAAGAAAAAAATACGTTATCGTAACGGCCGGCGGAACAGGCTCCAGAATGGGGTCTCAACTGCCTAAACAGTTCCTGGAACTGGAGGGAATTCCCATCCTGCGCCGGACCCTGGAATGCTTCCTGCGGGCCGTTCCGGATATCCACGTGATAACCGTACTGCCGGAGGCTCATATCAGCTATTGGCGGCAGTATTGCCTGCAGGAGAACTTCACTTGTCCGCAGCGTCTGGTGCGGGGGGGATTCACCCGCTTCCATTCCGTAAGAAACGCCCTTCAATATGTGCCCGATGGGGCTATAGTGGCGGTTCACGACGGCGTCCGTCCGCTCATCACCCCCGGGAAAGTGCAGGAGCTTTTCCGCGCCGCCGAATCGGCCCCGGCCGTGATTCCGGTCCTGCCGGTCACGGATACGCTCAAGGTGCTGGATAAGAAGGACGGCGTCCTGGTTTCGGCCGGAATGCAGATAGACCGCAGTCGCATCTATGGCGCCCAGACACCCCAGGTCTTTCAGTCGGAAGATCTCAAGGCCGCCTATTCCCGGCAATACGACCCTCTGTTCACGGACGACGCCTCCGTGGCCGAATCATACGGAATACCGCTCACCTTTCTGGAAGGCGAGCGGTATAATCTCAAAATCACTACTCCGGAAGATTTGCTTTTAGCTAAAGCGATTCTTCATCAGTCCCTGCCGGTGTAGGTGGTGGATTTGAAGTCTTTTACCCAGACCTGGCGCTCGATGGGCTCGTCCAGGGAAATCATGGTGTCGGTGGACTGGATATAGGGAATCTTCTGGATGGTGTTCAGCAGCACTTCCATCAGGTGGTCGTTGTCCAGACAATACAGTTTGGCCAGGATGGCGTATTTCCCGGTAATGAAATGACACTCAACAATTTCCGGAATCTTTTTCAGGTTGGAGATCACTTCCGGATACTTGGTGGATTCCGACAGGGAAATGCTCACAAAGGCACAGACGTTGAGGCCCAGCGCCTGGGGTTTCACCTGCAGGCGGGACCCCGTAATCACCCCGTTGGCCTCCAGACGTTTGAAACGCTGGTGGATGGCTGCGCCGGAAACGCCGCATTCACGGGCGATTTCCAGGAAGGGCATACGGGCATTCTTTACCAGGAAGGAAAGGATTTTCTGGTCAATCTGGTCGATGTGGTAAGTGGACATGGGCTTTTAACTTAAAACTCAGCGACGCAAATTTAAAACAATTTTTTAATTTTTACGCCTTCCTTTTGACTTTTTTGTAGGCTCTGAACCATTTATGATTGCCTGGCAATCGGCTTCCGTCAGTTTGGATACATGGGTTCCCTTGGGCAGTTTATAATTGGAATCGCCCAGCTTGATATAAGGGCCATATCGGCCATCTATCACCTTGATTTCCCCGAATTCGGCCAGATAGACCGGTGCCGTACGGGCAGGATCGGCCGATTCACGGATAAGGCCGATACAGGTTTCCAAATCCACCTGCAAGGGGTCCATACCCCGGGGCAATTTGACATTTTTATCCCCATATTTAAGGTAAGGACCGAAGCGGCCGCGCTGGGCCACGATGTCCACTCCGTCCAGCTGCCCTACGGTGCGCGGCAGTTCCAGGAGTTTCAGTGCCTGTTCCAGCGTAAGGGTCTCGATGAGCTGGCCTTTTGCCAGGGAAGCGCTCTGGCGGTTTTCGCCTTCACCCTTCTGGACATAGGCGCCGAACTTACCGAAGGAGGCGATCACTTTTTCCCCGTCCGGCGCAATGCCGATTTCCCGGGTGACCTTGTTGTTGAAGCTGCGGTTGGCCATCACCTGCTCCACGTGGGCATGGAAAGGCTCATAGAAGGCGGCGATGGTATCGGCCCAGGCTTTCTTTCCCTCGGCCACTTCATCGAAATCGGCCTCCACGTTGGCCGTGAAGTCGTAGTCCAGGATGTCGGTGAAGTTTTGCACCAGATAGTCGGTAACAATGAGGCCGATTTCCTGCGGCAGCAATTTGCCTTTTTCGGCCCCCACAGTCTCCACTTTCTGGCTGGACTTGATAGTTCCGTTCTTGAGTGTATAGTTGGTGACTTTGAAGGACTTGCCTTCCTTGTCTCCCTTCACTACGTAGCCGCGGCCGGTAGTGAGCGTGCCGATGATGGATTGATAGGTAGAGGGCCGGCCGATCTCCAGCTCCTCGAGCTTTTTCACCAGCGTGCCTTCCGAATAGCGTGCCGGAGGGACGGTAAACTTACATTGGGCCGTCAATCCTTTTTCCCGCATCTGACAGCCGTTTTTGATTTCCGGCAGCAGCACTTGCTCCGTATCCGGATCTTCCTCGTCGCGTCCCTCCAGATACACTTTCATATAACCGTCGAAAAGCAGTTCCATGGACTGCAGTCCGAACAGTTCCGGCCGTTTGTCGGAGGCCACTTTGAGGCTGGTGTTCATGACGCGGCTTTCCGCCATTTGGGAAGCAACGGTGCGTTTCCAGATGAGTTCGTAGAGTTTCTTCTCTTGGGAACTCCCTTCGATTTCCGTATTTTCTATATAAGTAGGGCGGATAGCTTCGTGGGCTTCCTGGGCGCCTTTGGACTTGGTCCGGTATTGGCGCGGATGGGAATACTCCGGGCCGAAATTATCCAGGATATATTTCTTGGCCGTGTTCAGGGCCAGGGAAGACAGGTTGGTGGAGTCCGTGCGCATGTAGGTGATGAGACCGCGCTCGTACAGGGCCTGGGCCAGCCGCATGGTGGTGGAAACCGGGAAACGGAGTTTCCGGGCGGCTTCCTGCTGCAGGGTGGAAGTGGTGAAAGGGGCCGAGGGAACCCTCACGCCTTCCTTCTTTTCGATGGAACAGACGCGATAACTGGCGCCGATACTGTCCTCCAGGAAGCGGCGGGCCTCCTCTTCTGAGGAGAAGCGGGTTTCCAGGGTGGCTTTCACCGTCTGGTCCGTATTCTCCGGCTGGAAAAGGGCCTCTACGCGGTAATACGGTTCCGGCCGGAAAGCCATGATTTCCTTTTCGCGGTCCACTATCAGGCGCAGGGCCACGCTTTGCACGCGCCCGGCACTGAGCTTGGGCTGAATCTTGCGCCATAGGATGGGGGACAGCTCAAAACCTACCAGGCGGTCCAGCACGCGGCGTGCCTGCTGGGCGTTCACCAGGTTCATGTCGATGTCGCGCGGATGCTCGATGGCATGCAGGATGGCGTTGCGGGTAATCTCATGGAATACGATACGGCGGGTTTTGGATTCCGGAAGGTCCAGGGTTTCGCGCAAGTGCCAGGAAATGGCTTCTCCCTCGCGGTCTTCATCGGAGGCCAGCCACACGGTGGAAGCACTGTCCGAGAGTTTTTTGAGATCGGCCACCACTTTCTTCTTTTCGGCCGGAACCACATATTCGGGCGTAAAACCATGTTCCACGTCCACGCTCAGTTTGTGCTCTTCCAAATCCCGGATATGGCCGATCGAGGCCTTTACAAGAAAGTCTTTTCCCAGGTATTGCTGAATGGTCTTCACCTTCCCGGGAGACTCCACAATCACTAAATTTTTGTTTCCCTCCATATCGTTGTTTTTCAGGTCTGGTGACCTTAATTTTTATGCAAAGTAACGGAGAAATCCGGGATATTTCCAAATTTTCTGCTTATTTTTGTAAGTTGAACTTTTGGCAAGACCTAAGGTCTTGTACGCATGTGAAGATTTTTTCGCCATGACCGAAAAGACAAAGAAAAAGATAACAAAGTGGTTTTGGGCGCTGCTGATAACTCCCGTACTTCTGGTGATACTTTTGCTGTGCCTGGTTTGGGCGTTTGCCGATATTCCCTCCATCGAGGAGTTGGAAAACCCGGACTCCAAACTGGCCACCCAGGTGATTGCGGAAGAGGGGGAGATCCTTACCACTTATCATATAGAGAACCGGACCTTCGTCAGCTATGAAGAACTGGCCCCTTCGCTCATTCAGGCCGCGGTGGCTACGGAAGACAAACGCTTCTACAAACACTCCGGCGTAGACCTGCCGTCGCTGGGCCGCGTCCTGTTCCGTACGGTCCTTTCCCACGACTCTTCGCAGGGTGGCGGCTCCACCATCACCCAGCAGCTGGCCAAGACACTCTACCCCCGTCAGGCCCATGTGAGCAAATTGGAGATGGTCTGGATCAAGCTCAAGGAGTGGATCACGGCCATCAAACTGGAGAGGAACTATACGAAGGACGAAATCCTGGTGATGTACCTGAACGCCGTTTTCTTCGGCTCCAACTCCTACGGCATCTCATCGGCCTCCAACCAGTTCTTCGGGAAAAGGCCGGCGGAACTGCTCACGGAGGAAAGCGCGGTGCTGGTGGGCATGGTGAACAAGCCCACGCGTTACAATCCCACCCTGAATCCGGAGCACGCCCTGCGCCGCCGCAACGTGGTGCTGGACCGTATGTGCTCCATGGACTATTTGACCCGCCAGGCCTGCGATTCCCTTAAGGCACTGCCCATTACCCTGCACACCCGCCAGGGCGACCGCACCACCGGCGTGGGTCCGTATTTCCGCGATATGCTGCGCCGCATCATGAGTGCGGAAAAGCCCAAGCGCAAGTCGTACACCTATATAGAGGACTATCAGGTGGATTCCCTCCTTTGGGCCGATGACCCCCTGTACGGCTGGCTGAACAAGAACAGCAAGAGCGACGGTACGCCATATGATTTGGATCAGGACGGCCTGCGCATCTATACCACCATCAATTATAAGATGCAGCGCTACGCGGAGGAAGCCATTGCAGAACATCTGGGCAAAGACCTGCAGAAAGCCTTCTTCCGGGAACTGAAATACCGTAAGAACGCTCCGTTCACCTCGGATACAGACCCTGCCATCATCGAAACTACTCTCAAACAGGCCCGCCGCTGGAGCGACAGAACCCGCATGATGAAGGCCTCGGGTCACAGCCAGGCCGAAATTGACAAGAGTTTCTCGGAGCCGGTAAAGATGCGCGTGTTCACCTGGGACAAGCCTGGTTACCGGGACACCCTCATGACTCCGGACGATTCCATCCGCTATTACAAGTCCTTCTTCCGCGCCGCATTCATGGCCATAGAGCCCGGTACGGGCAACGTGAAAGCTTATGTGGGCGGTCCGGACTACCGTTATTTCAAGTACGACAACGTACGTCAGGGCCGGCGCCAGGTGGGCTCCACCGTGAAGCCGTTCATCTACACCCTGGCCATGGAATCCGGCATGACCCCGTGCGACCCTGTCCTCAATTCCCCGGTGGTGATTGTTGTTAACGGCGACGAAACCTGGACCCCTCAGGATACGCACGCGGATGGCACCATGGTAGACCTTACCTGGGGCCTGGCACACAGCTCCAATTCCGTTGCGGCCTATCTCATGAAACAGCTGGGGCCCGCCTCCATGGTGGCCATGATGCGAAAGATGGGTATCGGCGGCGTCATAGACCCTGTAGCTTCCCTGTGCGTAGGTGCGGCCGACCTCTCCGTCTACGATATGGTGACGGCGTACAACACCTTC
>CAMYWP010000127.1 GCA_947302825.1 uncultured Bacteroidales bacterium | reverse complement strand
GAAACGGCCGAACAGCGTTACGATTCCTTCGGCAAAACGGCGCTTTGGTACGTGGAGGCCGCCGGTCCCGATGCCAAACTGTATCTGGGCTTCAAGCGCCCTGTATCGGCCGAAACCTTTTACAAGGCCTGCCTGGACGGTTCCGTAGAGGACCTGCTGCAGGTGGTGAAGCCCAAGGTGGGGGAAAGGTACCTGATCAAGCCCGGCCTGGTGCATGCCGCCAAGGATGTTACCCTGCTCGAAATTGCCGAGTCTTCCGAACTCTGGTTCCGCCTGTACGACTGGGGCTCCGAGGAGCGCGAACTCCATCTGGAAGAAGCCTTTGACCTCATTGACCTGCAGGCTAAAACGCGCGCCCTGCCCGGGAAGGACGAAATTGCCACCGACCAGTTCACCATGAACGCCATTTCGCTGGAGCAGGCCCTGAAAAGCCATCGGGACGAAGAAGATACTTTCTTGGTATATATCTGCGTGAGCGGCGCCGCCGTCCTCCAATCTGACGGAGTAAACTACAACCTGAAGCAAGGAGAGGTAGTGCTGGTCCCCGCCGAGGTGACGGATTTCTTCCTCCTGCCGGCCAATAAAGGTACAGAATTGCTGGAAGTGCGGATGGACCCGCGCGAGGAGACGGACTTGCCATCGGAGGAGGAAGCATAATGGAAGACGTACGGATTGACAAATATCTCTGGGCCATCCGGGCCTTCAAGACCCGCACCGATGCCGCCGATGCCTGCAAAGGCGGCAAGGTGAAGATCGGCAATGTCAATGCAAAACCCTCCAAATTGGTGCAGGCGGGCGATGTGATCCACGTGCGCAAGGGCATGATCACTTTCGTTTATAAGGTGGTTCAGCCCACTGAGCATCGCGTAGGGGCCAAACTGGTGCCCAATTTTGCCCAGAACCTGACTCCTCAGGAGGAACTGGACAAGCTTCGCGCACCCGTAGAGAGCTTCTTCCTTACGCGTGACCGCGGGGCCGGACGTCCTACTAAGAAAGACCGCCGGGAGATAGAACAAATCTGGGACGCCATCGATTTCAATGACATCCCAGACGATGTAGCGGCACATTTCGGCCTGTCCGACGAAGACGTGGAGTCTCTCTAACGGCGGCGGAACAGGAACAGCACCAGATTTTCCAGAATATAAAACACAAAGGCGCTCAGGACCACCAGGCTCCAGTTGAGCCGGAGCAGGACGCACAGCAGGATGGCCCCCACGATGGCTGCCAGGAATACCCAGCGCTTGGCGTCCAGCAGTTTATGCCCTTTGGTCACTTTCATCCCGAACATGGGAATCTCGCTGACCAAAAGCAGGCCCAGTACCACGGCCACGGCCGGAAGGCCCCATTGCGTGCTTGCCCACTTGTCCAGGAAGGTGCCGGGATGTTTGATCAAAAAGTAGCACAGGGAGCCGCAAATCATGGCGGCGGTAGGTGTGGCTACCCCGATAAAATCCGAGTGCTGGCGTTCATCCACGTTGAATTTGGCCAGCCGGAGGGCGCTCATGACGGCCAGGAACAGCGGGATGATTTCCGTCCAACTGTCCACGTGGAAGTGTTGCATGGTGCCGAGGAGCATCACAGACGGCAGCAGGCCGAAACTCACCATATCGGCCAGGGAGTCCAACTCTTTCCCCATGGGAGAATAGGCGTTGAGCATACGGGCGGCCAGGCCGTCGCAGAAGTCGCAGATGGCCGCGGCTATCATGGTGATGAAGGCCATTTCCGGATGTCCCTGTAACGCGAACACCACCCCTATGCTGCCCGCGAGGGCGTTCATAGAGGTGATGGTATTGGGAATGTATTTACGCAGCGTCATTTACTTGATGCCAATCTTCTTGAGGATCTCCTTGGGAACAGCCTTCTTGTTCACCACGATGTTCAGGGCCTTGCCCTTGCAGAATTCCTCGCTCATGTACCAGATGCCCTTGTACTCGCCGCTTTCGCCCCAGGAATTCTTGATCAGGTAATACTTGGTGCCGTTCTGGTCCTTGGCAATGCCGTACAGGTGCATGCCGTGGTCGTCGGTGGAGGTCTTTTCATCGTACCACTGCTGACGGTTCTCCTGCGTCACCTTGATTTCCTTGACAACGGGTTTTTCGGCCGGTTTTTCTTCGGCCTTGCCCACCCAGCGTTCCTGGTCGGAGCCGGAGGTAGCCTTAACTTCGGTGTCCACCAGGATGGCCAGGCCGTTGCGGGTGAAGCCGGCTTCGGAGACGTCACCGCCCCAGGCCACGGTGTAGCCGTTCTCAACGGCATAGTCGATGATGGCCATGAATTCGTCCAGCGGAAAGTTCCAGGACGTGCTGCAACGCCAGTTGTCCTGCACCTCCATGGCGAAGGCGGTGTAGAAAGGATGGTGGGTGAAGGAGGTGAAGCCGATATAATCGTCCAGATTCAGACCCTGGGCGTCGCGATAGGAGGCAGGAGTGTAGGTGACGCCGTTATACACGAAGGTTTCCGGCACTTCGCCCATATAGGCGTCCAGAATGCCGTCCACGCCCTTGGGCCACACATTGGTGAGCTTGCGGTTGGGGTTCTTCAGGATGGCGTTTACATAGCCCTTGAGGCCGGCGTCCAGTTCTCCCTGAACGGGGAGGTCGTAGCCGTACTGCAGGCCGGAATAGACGCTCTGCGGAACCAGACCATAGATTTTGGCCGTTTCAATGGCATCGCCGAAATCCGATCCCACTGCGAAGTTCATGCTGCCGTCCAGGCGCACATACTTGATGGCACGGTCGTAATAGGACTTGCGTACGATGTACATTTCAGAGAAATCCGGATACTGGGCCGGGTCCTTAAGTCCTTTGGCCTTAATTACTTCACTCTCCAGGAATGAGAGGGAGCTGAAGCACCAGCAGGTGCCGCTGCGGTTCTGGTTCTTGATGGAGGTGATGGGGTTCTCTTTCACGATGGTGAAAGTGTAATCCTTGGGATTCACCGGGGAAGCAGGGCGCGGCTGTTGGGCCTGGGCACCGAGAACGGTGACGGCCATCAGCACTACGGAAAGAATGGATTTTTTCATGCCAAATTAATTATGTTTCCTACAAAAATAAAGATTATATTGTAATTTTGCAACCGTGAAAACCATTCTTTATATCCATGGCATGGGTGGGGGCGGCGACAGCCGGATTCCCAATTACCTGAAAAAACTGTATCTCCCGGATACTATTCAGGTGGTGATCCGCACCTATGACTTCGACCCTGAGATCGGCCACCGGCAAATTGTCTCCTGGGTGGAGGAGGTGCATCCGGACCTGATTATCGGCGAATCTTTGGGTTCTATCCAGGCCCTGCGTATCCAGGGTATTCCACACATCTTCGTTTCGCCGTCGCTGGGTGCTCCGGAACTGCTGTACAAGGCGGCGCCCCTCACTGCTTTCCCTCCCTTCCGATGGTTCCTGCATTATAAATATCCCGTGAAGGAAGGCGACCGTCAGCAACTCAAGTTTACGCCGGAAGTCCTGCGCAAGTACAAGGCCCACGGGGAGGCTGCCATCGAAGCCATAGAGCCGGACGGATATTATTATGCTTTCTTCGGAAAACAGGATCATTACAAGAAGTCCGGAGTGGTGCGCGTGGATCTCTGGGAACGCTATTTCGGCAAAACTTATACGGAGTACGACGGCACGCATTTCATGGAGTCGGAATACATTGAAGCTTTGTTGATTCCCCGCATCCTGCAGGTGCTGGGATTGGAAAAATAACGGGAATTGTGTATTTTTGCACTTTATGAGTAAGTTGAAAAAATTCATCCTGTTGGGGCTGGCCGCCCTGGCCGTTCTGGCCTCCTGTAAGCGGAGCGTAGTAACGCCTCGTCCCACCATCCCCCTGGTCCTGAATATCTTGGCCGATACCACCGGCCTGGCCCGCGTGGCGGCCGAAGCCGGCTCCTGCGGGGCCGACGGCGCCATCACTATCATCGGCGATCCCCTGGATGCCCTGGCACTCGCGCACAGCTTCCTGTCGGCCGATAAAATGGACAACGTGGATGGCCGGCCGGTCCGGGATTCCCTGCCGGATTTCGCCGGAGAGCGTTTCCAGGTGATTCTGGACGATTACAATGCCCCTTATGAGCACTTTGTGGGCGATGGCCCTGAAGCCCGGGAGCAGCTGGACAGCCTTCGCGAAGCCGCTGTCCGTTGCGCCCTTTTCGCCTGGGACAGCACCAAGGTACACAGCCCGTCCAAGATGCTCATCTACACCTCTTCTCTCCAGGCGGAATACGGTCTTTTCGATGTGGATACCCTGCAGCAGCTCAGTGGCGGCACCAGTATTCTGCTTTCATCGGCCGATATCCTGCTGGACCAGGCTCATGAAGCCGGTGCCCGGAACATGGCCGTCTGGACCACTCGCAATAGTAAGAAATCCGGTGCCTGGGAGGCCGTTTTTGCCAGGAAAGGCTGGGCCGATGCGAGTTTGTCCGTGCTTTCTCCGGACCCGGCGCTGGATGTACGGACGGAGTTTCGCAATCTGCTCCGGCAGTACCGTTCCACCAACCGCAACCTGGATGTCCTGATTCTGGATTCCTATGACTTGGACCCCAGCTATCTCTCGTCGGAGATGATGCTCATCCGCCAGGCCGGCACGGAAGAAGATGCTTCCTTCGACCGGATGCTCTCCAAGAATTTCCATTTCCTGGAGCCCAAGGCGGCCATAATGCAAGCTACCTATCGGATTTTACGGGAACGCCGGCTGTTCACGCACCGCATTTCCCGCCCCCTGATCCAATACTACGAGACCATTGAATCGGCCCAGGGCCTGCCGGTTCTGGAAGAAGTGACGCCCTCTTATGTGCAGCTCACCTATGTTCCGGATCTCCATTAGTCCAGAGGAAATCGGTGCCCTGGAACTGGCCTCTTTTCCGGGGGAAATCGTGCTGGTGGACCAGGACGGGGAAGTATTCCAGCGGGCCATCCGCTATCTGAAGCGCCAGCGTGTGTTGGGCTTCGACACGGAAACCCGCCCCACCTTCTCGCCGGACCAGCATTCCAACGGAACGGCGCTCCTGCAGCTTTCCGGCGGCACCAAGGCCTTCCTTTTCCGGCTAAAGACACTGGGACTCCCGCATTCGTTAGCAGCCATCCTGGCCAATCCCACCATCGTAAAAGTGGGGGCCGCCACGCTGGACGATGTACGCGGGCTGCAGAAACTCACCCGCTTTTCCCCCAAGGGCTTCGTGGACCTGCAAAATATAGTGTGGGAATACGGTATCAGGGATAAAAGCGTAAAGAAAATGGCGGCCATCATCCTGGGCGTCAAGATTTCCAAGGCCCAGCAATTGTCCAACTGGGAGGCGGAACGCTTGTCGGAATCCCAACAAAAGTATGCCGCCACGGATGCCTGGGTTTGCCGGGAAATGTTCCTTCGGCTAAGACGGGCCGATAAACATCCGCTCACGCCCGAGCAACTTCACCCCGAAAGATTTCAAGACAATGGATAAACTCATCCTGAAACCCGGCCGCGAGGAATCGCTCCTCCGCTATCATCCCTGGGTGTTTTCCGGTGCCATCGCCCAAGTCCAGGGAAATCCTGCGGAAGGCGACCTCGTAAGCGTCTGTGCCGCAGACGGACGGCTGTTGGCTTGCGGCCATTACCAGATTGGTTCCATCGCCGTGCGCATCCTCAGTTTCGACGAGGATCCCACCCAGGCCGATTTCTGGTTCAAGATGCTTTCGCGCGCCTATCAGCTACGGGAAGCCTGCGGACTGGCCACATCGGCCAGCACCAACTGCTACCGTCTGGTGCACGGAGAGGGCGACGG
>CAMYWP010000126.1 GCA_947302825.1 uncultured Bacteroidales bacterium | reverse complement strand
GGTAGTAGGCCGGAATCCGCTGGCCCCACCAGAGCTGTCGGGAGATGCACCAGTCGCGGGCGTTCTCCATCCAGTGGCGGTAGGTGTTCACGTATTTCTCGGGGATGAAGTTGGTGCGGCCGCTGAGCACTGTTTCCAAGGCGGTGGCGGCCAGGCTTTCCATCTTCAGGAACCACTGGGCGCTGAGCTTGGGCTCGATCACGGCATCCGTGCGCTCGCTGTACCCTACCGGCGAAGTGTAGTCTTCCACCTTGAGCAGGTTGCCGGCTTCTTCCAGCATCTTCACAATCTTCTTGCGGGCCACAAAACGGTCTTCTCCAACCAGAATCTGGGCTTTTTCGTTGAGGCAACCGTGGTCGTCGATGATTTCCAGCACGGGCAGGTTGTGCCGCAGGCCGATTTCATAGTCGTGGACGTCGTGCGCCGGGGTCACCTTGAGGCAGCCGGTACCGAAGTCCATCTCTACGTATTCATCCTCAATCACGGGGATTTCCCGGTTGATGAGCGGGATGAGCACCTTCTTGCCCTTGAGCCAGAAGTGGCGCTCGTCCTTGGGGTTCACGCAGATGGCGGCATCGGCCATGATGGTTTCCGGACGGGTGGTAGCAATCACCAGATACTGGTCCGTGGGATTGCCGTTACCGTCGGAGATATAATATTTCAGATGATAGAAATGGCTCTGGGTGTCTTTGTGGATCACTTCGTCGTCGCTCACGGCAGTGAGGGCCACGGGGTCCCAGTTCACCATACGGACGCCCTTGTAGATCCAGCCTTTCTTGTAGAAATACACGAAAGTGTTGATCACGGCCTCGCTGAGCGCGGGCTCCATGGTGAAGCGGGTGCGGTCCCAGTCGCAGGAACAGCCCAGTTTACGCAGCTGCTGCAGAATGATGCCGCCGTGCTCCTCTTTCCATTCCCAGGCGTGGCGCAGGAATTCTTCCCGGCCGATATCCTCCTTTCGGATGCCCTGGGCCTTGAGCTTGGCCACCACCTTGCTTTCCGTAGCGATGGATGCATGGTCCGTTCCAGGGACCCAGCAAGCGTTTTTCCCGTCCATGCGGGCCTTGCGGATGAGGACGTCGTTGAGTGTATTGTTGAGGACGTGACCCATGTGCAGGATGCCCGTCACATTGGGCGGCGGAATCACGATGGTATACGGCTGTTTCTCATTGGGTTCGCTATGGAAGAACTTGTGTTCCAGCCAATAGGCATACCACTTGTCTTCCACCTGCGCTGCGCTATACTTCGCTGCTAATTCCTTCATATATTCTTTAACATAATATTCTATCTTACAAATGTAATGAAAATTTGTTAATTTTGCAGAAAAGAAAGCAACAAACTATGGACAATAATCAGCCCAAAGCCCAGAATCAGATCCAACTGGAACTGAAACCGGAAGTGGCCAAAGGTTCTTACTCCAACCTGGCCATCATTTCCCATTCCCGCAGCGAATTCATCATCGATTTCGCCACCACCCTCCCCGGGCTGGTGAAGCCGGAAATCGGCAGCCGCATCATCATGACGCCGGAACATGCCAAACGCCTGATGAACGCCCTCTTCGACAATATCTCCAAGTATGAGGCCCAGTTCGGCGTCATCGACCTGGGCGGCGGCAAGGGTCCCCAGCCGGGCGGCACCTTCAACCTGGCCGATTTCGGCCCTTTAGGTGGAGGAAGTAAGTCGTAATGAAAGATTTATTGAAAATCAAAGCCTTCGCTTTTGATATTGACGGCGTGGCTACGGACGGCGGGGTCTTCTGTTTCAGCGACGGAGACCTGCTGCGCACCTACGACGCCAAGGATGGTTTTGCCATCCGGATGGCCGTCATGCACGGTTATCCAGTGGCAGTCATCACCGGCGGCAGTTCGGAGAGTATCCGGAAACGCATGATAACCAGCGGGGTTCCGGCGGAAGATGTCTTCCTTCATTGCCGCGACAAACGGGAACAGTTCGCCCAGTTCTGCGAACGCCACCACCTGCAGCCGGAAGACGTGATGTACTTCGGCGACGACGTCCCGGACAAGGACGTGATGATAGCCTGCGGCTGTGGCGTCTGCCCCTCCGACGCCGTGGAGGAAGTGAAGGAAATCGCCGATTGGATTTCTTCCCGCCCGGGCGGCAAGGGCTGCCTGCGGGAGTGTATCGAAACCACCTTGCGGGCCCAGGGAAAATGGACCTTCGACCCGGTGTTATACAAAAAGAAATTCTAGGCCGATGGACCTGCAGGGACACCATATCATCCTAGGCAGCAACTCCCCCAGACGGCGGGAATTGCTAAAAGGTCTTGATATTGATTTTGAAATAGATACTGGCAATAACTTCCAGGAAAACTTCGGACCTGAAATCCCTTATGACCAGGTGCCCCGGCTGATGTCGGAGGGTAAGTCCCACGGCTTTCATCGGCCCTTGAAAGAGGGAGAAATCCTCATTACCGCCGATACCATGGTAATCCTCCCGTCGCAGGGAGAGCGCCCCGGTGAAATCCTGGGCAAGCCCAAGGACCGGGCCGATGCCATGCGCATGCTCCGGGACCTCTCCGGCCGGGAACACCATGTGACCACAGCTGTCACGCTCAGGAGCCTTAGCCGGGAAGAGACCTTCGACGTGACCACACAGGTGTGGTTCAAAGCGCTTACTGAAGAGGAAATCGCTTATTATGTAGATACTTATCGGCCTTATGACAAGGCCGGGGCCTATGCCATCCAGGAATGGATCGGCCATGTGGGCATCACCCGTATCGAAGGTTCCTATTTCAACGTGGTGGGCTTCCCCGTCCAGCGCGTGTATGAGAGACTGCAAAGCTTTCTCTGATGGATCCCTTTTCCCAAACCATCCTGCACTGGTATGCCGAAAATCGGCGTGACCTTCCCTGGCGCCGAACCCGGGACCCCTATGCCGTCTGGCTCAGTGAAATCATCCTCCAACAAACCCGTATTGCCCAGGGAACGGCTTACTGGCAGCGTTTTATGGAGCGCTTCCCTACTGTTGAAGACCTGGCCCAAGCTTCGGAAGACGAAGTCCTGCGCCTTTGGGAAGGTCTGGGCTATTATTCCCGTGCCCGCAACCTGCACGCCGCCGCCAAACAGATTGTGGCCCTGGGAGGCTTTCCGGACACGCTGGAGGGCATCCGTAGCCTCAAGGGTGTAGGAGACTATACCGCCGCCGCCATCGGCTCCATTTGCTTCGGCTTGCCGGCAGCAGTAGTGGACGGCAATGTGTACCGGGTGCTGGCCCGGCATTTCGGCATCGCTACGCCCGTGGGCACCACGCAGGCCAAGAAAGAATTCACGGCTCTTGCGCAGCAGCTGTTGCCGCCCGAGGAAGCATCGGCCTTCAATCAAGGCATGATGGATTTCGGCGCCTTGCAATGCACTCCGCAGAACCCGGATTGCGCCGCCTGTCCCCTGAAAAACAGTTGCAATGCGCTACGTACAGGCCGGGTGTCGCTGCTTCCAGTAAAAAAGGCCCCTACGGCCATACAGGAGCGACATTTCAATTATATCTTTATCCGCTGTAACGGATGCACAGCTATCCGTAGAAGGGGTGCTGGAGACATTTGGCAAGGGCTGTATGAACCTTTAGTCATCACAGGACCCATGGCTTCGGAAAATTATTTTTCGCAAGGCTTTGCGAAAAACCAATTTTCCGAAATCGATTTTCACCTTCTCAAAAAAGGTGTGAAGCACCAGCTTACGCATCGGTTGCTGGTGGCCGATTTCTATCTTTGGGAGCCCTCCTATCGGCCCGAATTGCCGGAAGGCTATTTCTGGATCAAAGAAGCGGAGCTTGACCGTTATGCCAAGCCCCGCCTGTTCGAACTCCTTTTGGAGGAGATTCTTCGCTTCGCTCAGAATGACAAAGGGTAATCACCCCTTGGGAGTCTCTTTAATATAGACATCGCGCTGCGGGAAGGGAATCTCGATGCCGTTGACCTTGAAGGCGTTGTAGATGGCTTCCCGGGCCTTTCCGGCAAAGGTGGCGTAGGAATCCACCACCACGCTCATAATGACCAGGAGGTCTACCGAACTGTCGCCGAATTCTTGCAGGCGCACGGTGATTCCGCGCTTCTTGTCCACCAGCTCCCGTCCGTACTTATCCTTCATCATGAGCGGCTCCAAAGCCTCCAGAATTACCTGACGGGCCTTTTCTACATCGGTCCCGTAAGCTACGCCCACCGTGAAGGTAACCAGCTGGTAGGAATTGTTACGGGTAAGGTTCTTGAAGTTCTTATTGAACAGGGCCGAATTGGTGAAAATAATCACAGAGCCGTCTATGGCCTCGATCTGGGTGCTTTGGTAGCTCAGTCCCACTACAGTACCCCGGATGCCGTCGCATTCCACCACATCGCCTACGCGCACGCGACCGCTCATCAGCTGGATGCCGTAGAAGAAGTTGTTCAACACATCCTTTAAGGCGAAGCCGATACCGGTGACCAAGCCCGTGGAGATCAGCGCCAGGCCGGAAGCCGGAATCCGGAGCATCAGGAAGATGAGCACCACATACAGACCCCAGACCAGCAAAGAAATGACGTTGTTGGCCAGGTTGAAGTTAATGTCGGTTTCCTTAAAGGCCACATTCTCTCCCAACTTACGGATGGCGGAACGGGTTCGCCATACCCGGTAGAAAGCCTTGGTAGCATATACGATGTAGCGGAACAGGAAGAACAGGCTGATGATGAGGATGATGCTGAAAAGGGACACGGTGAACCCGCTTTCAGCGTCGGCGCCGGAATGAATGAATGGCTGGAAGAAAATATCCTGGGCTACTGCGGTGAAATTGAACACATTGCAGGCCAGGAACACCGCCGCCGGGAATGACCAGATGCCCAGCAGCGGGACCACGGTCATCTTGAGGAGGTCGTACAGCCAGGTGACCTCGATAAAGGAACCCTTGGCCGTGCTAAGCGGCAGGTTGGGGTGTTTGCTCTTATAGGATACCTTGTTCTGTTTGATATAACTGTCATTATAGCGGTCCAGCAGCACCGCAATGGCAATGACCGTTTCCAGAAGGGCCAGCATGAACATCCACCAGATCAGGAACAGGAGGGATCCCATCACCATCCCGGCCCAGGACATTAAAGTGGAAATAGCCATGGCGGCCGCACTGATCCACAGCAGAATCTTGTCTCCCCTGGCCACTTTGCTTTGCTTGCTGAAATTCATCCAGAACTGCCACAAGGTAGAAAGCAGTACGATTGCCGGGAACAGCAGATTGATGACGCTGTTGGGGATGAAAATAATCCGGAAGTAAATGACCAGGAAGGCCATGATGAGCGTGGGAAGGTAAGCCACCAGGGTAATCCGGTTCCGGGAACGGTCCAGCCGGATGAGCATGGATGCGAAGATGGCCGATATGAGCCAGGCGAATTCACCCATCACCTTGGAGGAGCGGATGATGAAAGTATTCTGGGCCGTCCGGGTTGTATAACCCAGGAAGAAAAGGAAAATGATGGAGCCGATGAGGGCGATGATCATGCCTTTGTGATCCATGAACCAATCCTTTCCCCAGAAACGGGTTTTCTTGAAGCCCACATTGATGATGAGGGTGGAAAGCAGGATGGCGACAAGCAGAATGGCCAGCAACTGGAAGGAGAAAATAAAGATGACCGGGCCCCTCCAGGAACTGATGATGCTGTCCGACTTGTACTTGTCCATGCGCAGGCTATAGCGGCTTTTAATATCGGCCATAGCCCGTTTGAAACGCCTGGGGAAACTTTTGAGCGTCTTGAAATAACTGCCCTGTCCCTCTACGAACAGTTTTCGCTGTACGATCTTATAGCGTTCCTGGGCATAATCATAGGCGCCGCGGAGC
>CAMYWP010000125.1 GCA_947302825.1 uncultured Bacteroidales bacterium | reverse complement strand
GCGGCGGCGTGAAGAACGGCAAGAAGTTCAAGGCCGTCCAGACCGGCGGTCCTTCGGGCGGCTGCCTCACGGAGAAACATCTGGACATTCCCATTGACTATGAGTCCCTTACGGCGGCCGGTTCCATGATGGGCTCCGGCGGTATGATTGTAATGGACGAAGATGACTGTATGGTCTCCGTGGCCAAGTTCTTCCTGGAGTTCACCGTGGACGAGTCCTGCGGCAAGTGTACGCCCTGCCGTATCGGCAACCGTCGTATGCTGGAAATCCTTACCAAGATTACCGACGGCCGCGGAACTATGGAAGACCTGGACAAACTGGAGAACCTGGCCAAGGTGATCAAGGATACCGCCCTGTGCGGCCTGGGTCAGACCTCCCCCAACCCGGTCCTGAGCACCCTTTCCAATTTCCGGGAAGAGTACGTGGAGCACGTCCGGGATCACGTGTGCCGTGCCCATAAGTGCAAGGCCCTGCTCACCTACTCTATCGATCCGGTGCTTTGTAAGGGCTGCAGTGCCTGCGCCCGCGGGTGCCCCGCGGAAGCCATTGTGGGCGAAGTTCGCAAACCGTTCGTCATCAATCCGGAAAAGTGCATCCGCTGCGGTATGTGCATGAGCCGGTGCAAGTTCGGAGCCATCAACGTCATTTAAGAAGAGCGCTATGGAAAATATGATTCAACTAACTATAGATAACAGACCGGTTTCCGTGCCCAAGGGCACCAGCGTCCTGGACGCTGCCGCCACCGTTGGCATCGACATTCCGGCCCTGTGCCATATCGACCTCAAGGGCACTTGTGTGAAGAGTTCCCCGGCTGCCTGCCGCATCTGTGTGGTGGAAATTGACGGCCGGCGCAATCTGGCCCCTTCCTGCGCCACCATGGTCACCGAAGGGATGGTAGTCCGCACCAATTCGGCCCGCGTAGTGCGCGCCCGCAAGACGGTGGCGGAACTCATCCTCTCCGACCACCCCAACGACTGCCTTACCTGCGCCAAGTGCAACCACTGCGAACTGCAGAAGCTGGTTACCCGCTTCAACATCCGCGAAATGCCCTACAAGGGAGAGCAGTCTACCCGTAAGAAGGAACAGACCGTGGCCATTACCCGCAACATGGACAAGTGCATCCTGTGCCGCCGCTGCGAAAGCGTTTGTAACAACGTGCAGACAGTAGGCGTGCTGGGCGCCATCCGCCGCGGCTTTGAAGCCACCATCGCTCCCACCTTCGACAAGATGTTCTCCGAAACCAATTGCACCTATTGCGGTCAGTGCGTGGCCGTCTGTCCCACCGGTGCCCTCACCGAAAGGGACAACACGGACCGCCTTCTGGACGACCTCTGCAACCCCGACAAGATCGTCATCGCCCAGCCGGCACCGGCCGTGCGCGTTGCGTTGGGAGAGGAATTCGGACTGGAGCCCGGGACCATCGTCACCGGCAAACTGGCGGCCTCCCTGCGCGCCCTGGGCTTTGACTATGTGTTCGATACCGACTTCGGCGCCGACCTCACCATTATGGAAGAAGGGGCCGAAATCCTGCATCGCCTCAAGGCCTTCCTGGGCGGCGACAAGAACGTCAAGCTCCCCATCATGACTTCCTGCTGCCCGGCCTGGGTAAACTTCTATGAGCACCATTATCCGGACCTGCTGGAATATCCATCATCGGCCAAATCCCCTGCCCAGATGTTCGGCGCCATTGCCAAGACTTACTGGGCACAGAAGATGGGCATCCCTCGCGAGAAACTGGTGGTGGTGTCCGTGATGCCTTGCCTGGCCAAGAAATACGAATGCGAGCGCGAGGAATTCAAGGTAGAGGGCAATCCCGATGTGGATTACAGCATCTCCACCCGCGAACTGGCCCGCCTCATCAAGCGTTCCAACATCGACTTCCACAAGCTGAAGGACGAGGACTTCGACAAGCCCATGGGCGAAAGCTCCGGTGCTGCGGCCATCTTCGGCGCCACCGGCGGCGTGATGGAAGCAGCCCTGCGTACCGTCTACGAAGTATACACCGGCAAGACGCTGCCCAAACTGGAATTCCATGAGGTACGCGGTCTGGAAGGCATCAAGGAGGCCACCATCGACCTGGCCGGCTTCCCGCTCAAGGTTTGCGTAGCCCATACGCTGGGCAATGCCCGCATCATTATGGACAAGCTTCGCGCCGGAGAGCTGGATTACCACGTGGTGGAAATCATGGCCTGCCCCGGCGGCTGCATCGACGGTGCCGGTCAGCCTTACCACCACGGCAACGTGGAGATTATCAAGGCCCGCGCTAAAGCCATCTACGCCGAGGACGCCGGAAAACCCATCCGCAAGAGCCACGAGAATCCGGATATCCAGAAACTGTATAAGGAATTCCTGGGAGAGCCCATGAGCACGCGTGCCCATCACCTCCTGCACACCCATTATTTCGACAAAAGCAATCAGTAGCCATGAGTGAGATAAAAGTATCCTGCAAGGCGCTCCGCGCCACAGAAGAGATTTGCCACAAGTTCAACAACGACCCCGGCGAACTCATCAGCATCCTGCACGAGACACAGAACACGCTGGGCTACATCCCGGAACCGGTGCAGCATGTCATTGCCCGTGAACTGGGCATTCCGGACCAGAAGGTCTATGGCGTGGTTACGTTCTATTCCTTCTTCTCCATGGTCCCCAAGGGAAAATACCCCGTATCCGTGTGCTTGGGAACCGCGTGCTATGTGCGCGGATCGGACAAGGTGCTGGAGGAATTCAAGCGCGTACTGGGTATAGAAGTGGGAGAAACCACCCCCGACGGCAAGTTCTCCCTGGACTGCCTCCGCTGCGTGGGTGCCTGCGGCCTGGCTCCGGTAGCCACCATCGGAGAAAAGGTCTATGGCAGGCTGAACCCCTCGGACATCAAGAAAATTGTGGCCGAGTTCGGAGATTAAGGAATCACGATCCTGTCCAGGATGCCTTGCAGCTTAGCCAGGGCAATCCCGTAATTGGTAATGGGCACTCCCGCGCGGAGTGCCTTTTTGATACGGCTCTGGACCAGCGTCCGGCTGGCCACGCATCCGCCGCAATGGATAATCAGGCTGTAAACGCTCAAATCCTCCGGAAAATCGTTCCCAGCAGCGATATCCACTTTCACATCGGCGCGTTTCCTCAACAGGGCGGGAATTTTTACCCGGCCGATATCTTCCGTATCCGGTACGTGCGTACAGGCTTCGGCAATGAGCACACGGTCTCCCGGACGTAGTTTGTCGATGGCCTGAGCTCCCGCTACATAGGATCGGATATCGCCCTTTGCCGCTGCCAGCAGGATGGAAAAAGAGGTAAGCGGAGTACTGGCAGGCAGCGCTCGGTTCACTAACGCAAACACTTGGGAATCAGTGATTACCAAATCCGGATTCATCCGTTCCAAGGCCGATGAAAGGGATTCCGGCGTGCAGCATAGGGCGTTACAGCCCCGGTCCAGCAATTCCCGCAACACCTGCACCTGAGGCAGGATGAGGCGCCCCTTGGGAGCCTCGCTGTCCTGCGGCATCACCAGCAGTACGCAGTCTCCTTTCCGGACCAGATTTCCAGTGAGGAACAGCTCCTCCTTTTTCGGTGCAACAGCCTTCAGCCGTTCCAGCAGCGATTCCACTGATTCTCCACGTGTATACAGGACCGTTGGAAGGGCCGCTTCTTCTATGAGTGCCGTTACTGTCCCCAATTCCGGGACGTTAACTGCATTTACCCCCCCTTTTTGCTGTTGCTGTCCCGTTTTCTGGGACAGTGGCAGCACCAAGACTACAATGTCTGCTTCGTCCAGGACAGAAAGGGAGCGGCGGCGGCGTTCCGGACCCAGTAAACTTACATCGTCCAGACCTGCGGTATCGATAAGCACACAGGCGCCCAGTCCCGGAAGTTCCACGGCTTTGCGCACCGGATCCGTAGTGGTTCCCGGATGGGGACTCACCAGGGATACTTCCTGGCCGCAGAGGGCGTTCACCAGGGTGGACTTCCCGCTGTTGGCCGGGCCGAAAAAAGCAATGTGCAAACGTTCCATAGACCTTAGAATCGAAAATCCCTTTTCCCTTCCTCAATCTCCTGCAAATGCCGCCGGGTAATCTCCCTGGTGCGCTCCAGAGGAATATCGGCCAATGACTCTTCTATTAGTGATTCACCCAAGGCTCGTGTAGCCGGGGAAGCATAATCCATCAGGTATTCTTTCAGGGTCATAAGGGCATTGGGCGTACAGCAGAGGCCGATTTTCCCGCTCTTGCAAAGGCTCATGAAGCGATCGCCGGTGCGGCCTTCACGGTAGCAGGCCGTGCAGAAACTGGGGATATGCCGGGTCTCCAACAGCCAGCGGACTACGTCGTCCAGCGGGCGCGTGTCGGACACGTCGAACTGCGCTGTCTCGTTGTGCCTTTCCTCGGTGGTATAGCCTCCCACGCTGGTGCGGGAACCGCCGCTGATCTGGGACACGCCGCACTCCAGCAACTGCGCCCGCATATTGGCACTCTCCCGCGTAGAGATAATCATTCCGGTATAAGGAACGGCCACGCGAAGCACCGCTACCAGTTTCCGGAACAGAGCATCCGGAAAAGCGTCCGGGAAATCGCCGGTGTCAATATCATCGGCCGGACAGATGCGCGGAACGCTGATGGTGTGCGGTCCCACGCCCCAGCGGGCCTCCAGATGCTCTGCATGCATGAGCAGTCCCACCAGCTCGTACAGATAATTTTCCAGGCCGAAAAGCACGCCGATACCTACATCGTCGCAGCCGCCTTCCTGAGCACGGTCCATAGCCTCCGTGTGCCAGGCATAATTACTCTTGGGGCCGGTGGGATGCAGCAACTGGTAGCGCTCCTTGTTATACGTTTCCTGAAACAGGATATAAGTGCCGATGCCCGCCGCCTTGAGCTTCCGGTAAGACTCCACGTCCGTAGCGGCAATGTTCACGTTTACGCGTCGGATGGAATTCCCGCCTTCCTGCACGGAATAGATGGTCCGGATGGAATCCAGGATATATTCCAGCGGATTGTTCACCGGATCCTCCCCCGCTTCCACCGCCAGCCGCTTGTGGCCGGTGCGGATGAGCGCACGCACTTCATCGGCAATCTCCTGCTGGGAGAGTTTCTTGCGGGGAATGGTCTTGTTCTTATAGTGATAAGGGCAATATACACAGCCGTTTACGCAGTAGTTCGACAAATACAGCGGGGCAAAGAGCACAATGCGGTTGCCGTAGAACTGCTGCTTAATCCGGGCCGCCAGGGCATAGATTTTCTCTTCCAGTTCCGGCCGTTTGCATTCCATCAGGGTGGCTGCCTCCCGGTGCGAGATGCCCTTGCACTGAGCGGCTTTTTCCAGAATCTGCAGTACCCGCTGCGGATTGGCACTTTCCCGGCGGGCCTCTTCCAGACTCTCCAGTATCTCCTGGTGGTTGATGAATTCATCGGCCTGCGCCGACTTGGGGTTATACATGGTCTCCTTCCTTAAAACAAGAACAAAATTACAAAAAAAGTTTTATCTTTGTTGATACAAAGATGTATTAGACATACACTATAACTAACTAAACCATTAACTATGTTTTTCCAAGTCTATGGGGCAAATGCCCTTTCCCAATGGGGAATGATGCTTGTGGTCCTGCTGGGCCTCATCCTGTTCAATGAGTTCGCCCGCCGCACCAAGATGGGCGGTATCATTACCTTCCTGGTAATCCCACTGGCCCTCACCGCCTATTTCCTGGCCATCCTGTTCGGCGTCAAGGCCGGTGCCCAGTGGGCGATTGAAAACCAGACCCACGTGTATATGGCGGGCTGGTTCCACTATGCCAAACTCTATGCGGCAACGGCCGGGTGCATCGGCTTCATGATGATCAAATACAAATGGGGCATCGGCGCCAAGCATTGGTTCAAGCCCTTCC
>CAMYWP010000124.1 GCA_947302825.1 uncultured Bacteroidales bacterium | reverse complement strand
TGCCGAACATGATGCCGATCTTCTCACGCAGCTGGTTGATGAAGATGCAGCAGGTATTGGTCTTGGAGATGTTGGCCGTGAGTTTGCGAAGGGCCTGGGACATGAGGCGGGCCTGGAGACCTACTTTGTTGTCGCCCATTTCGCCTTCGATTTCCGCGCGCGGAGTGAGGGCCGCTACGGAGTCGATGACCACGATGTCCACGGCGCCGCTGCGGATGAGGTTATCGGCGATTTCCAACGCCTGCTCTCCGTTGTCCGGCTGGGAAATGAGGAGGGTATCCAGATCCACGCCCAGAGCCTTGGCGTAGCTGCGGTCGAACGCATGCTCTGCGTCGATGATGGCCGCGATGCCGCCGCCCTTCTGGGCCTCGGCGATGGCATGGATGGCCAGGGTGGTTTTACCGGAGCTTTCCGGTCCGTAGATCTCTATGATGCGGCCTTTGGGATATCCGCCGATGCCCAGCGCATGATCCAGCGCGATGGAACCGCTGGGAATCACCTGGGAAGCGTCCCACTGCGGCTGGTCCCCCAGCTTCATGATGGTGCCTTTTCCGTAATCTTTCTCAATCTTGTCGATGGTTGCCTGGAGCGCCTTCAATTTGGCGGCGTTCACTCCGGTGCCTTCTGCTTCTTTTGCCATACTGTAAATCATTTATTAAAACTGTGCGGGCATCCTGAACCGCATCTACAAAGATAGAAAAAGTAAGCGGATTTCCTGCAAAAAATACTATTTTTGTGCCGATGAAAAAACTGCTCCCGTTCCTGCTCCTTCTCTGCTGGGGATCCGCCTTTGCGCAGACGCCTGTGGTGGAGCATATTCAGCAGCGCAGGCTGGAAATAGCGCCCGGCCAATACTCCGGCATCACCCATGTAGCCGACGACGTCTACGCCGTGGTGCACGACAAAGCCCCGGGCGGCGGCCTCTTCTTCTTCACCCTCCAGTTTCTGGCCGATGGCAGCATCGGTGCGGTATCGGCCTTTGAAACCGACGCCGGCGGCGCCGAAGGACGCGACAACGAGGATGTAGTGTTCGTCCCGGAAACGCAGACGCTTTTTGTATCGGCCGAAGGAGACCAGAGCATCCGCGAATATGCCCTGGACGGGCGCGAGACAGGCCGATCATTGCGCATCCCCCATGCACTGAAAGACTGTGCGCCCAACGCCGGATTCGAGGCCCTGGCCTACGCCAACGGCACTTTTTGGACCACCACTGAGTCTCCCCTCCCCGGCGAAACGCTGTATCGGCTGCAAAGTTTTTCGCTCCGGAAATTGGCGCCCGCAAAAAGTTGGAATTATCAGGCCGATACCCCTACCGTGGGAGAAGCGGAAGCGGCATCCGCGGCGGCCTATGTCTTCGGGATTTCGGCCATGACGGCCCTGCCGGACGACAGGCTGATCGTGATGGAGCGCGAAGTGTACGTGCCCGGCGGCGGCCTCTTCGAGATGATGGGCGCTTTCACCATTACCAGCCTCTTCCTCATCGACCCCCTGCACGACAAATCCAAAGTGCTGGAGAAAACGCTGCTTACACGCTTCTATACTTCATTTCTAAACTTGGCAAATTTCGAAGGAATGTGCTTGGGTCCCACTCTGCCGGACGGGCGGCAGACCCTGCTTCTGCTGGCCGATTCCCAGGACGGCAGCCAGGGACTCACTGGCGAATACATCCGGGTGCTGGCCTTAGATATCCGTTAATTCCAGCCAGCGCATTTCGGCCGCATCCAACTCTTCCTGCAACGCGCCATAGCGGGCCGATGCCTGCTGCAATTCCTCCAGCGAGAGCGTTCCACCGGCTAGTTTGGCTTCCAGATCGGCCTTTTCGGCCTCCAACTCCGGCAATGTCGTTTCCAGCGCTTTAAGTTCCTGCTGCTCCTTCCAGCTCAGCTTTTTCTTCTCCGGCAGCTTGGTTTTTACGGCCTGGGAAACTGGCTTTTCTTCAGCCTTCTGTGCCTCATAATCCTTGATGAACGTCCTGTATTCCGTGTAATTTCCCACGAAATCCTTCACCACGCCATCGCCGCAAAAAACGAAGAGATGGTCCACCAGGCGATCCAGGAAATGACGGTCGTGGGAGACTATCAAAAGCGAGCCCTTGAACTCCAGCAGGTACTCTTCCAGAATTTCCAGCGTAACGATGTCCAGGTCGTTGGTGGGTTCGTCCAGGATCAGGAAGTTGGGCTGCTTCATGAGGATGGTTAGCAGGTACAGCCGTCGCCTTTCTCCGCCGGAGAGGCGTTCCACGGGGTTTTGGAGCATGTCGTGCGGGAAGAGGAAGCGGTTGAGCAGGTGCAGGTCGCTCACCGTTTCCAGCACCGTCTGGCCCGGTTTGAACGTCATGCCCGCCTGATGGTAATAGCCGATACGCAGGGACTCTCCCCTGTCGATCAAGCCCTCGAAAGTACCGCCCCATTCTGGCCGGTAGCCGCCGGTGAGCAGATTCAGGAAAGTGGTTTTTCCGCTGGCGTTCCGGCCCACGATACCCACACGTTCGTAGCGCTGGAAGTTATAGGTGAAGTGTGAGAGATAGCACTGATCCTCCCACCAGAAACTCACATCCTTGCAGTTGATCACCTTGTTGCCCAGATAGGTGCTTTTGGCCTGGGTTTCAGACAGATCCACTTTCTTTTGGATGTAGGTGTCATCGGCCCGCTCCTTGATATCCCAGAAGGCCTGTTTGCGGTATTTGGCCTTGCCGGTGCGGGCGCAGGGGGTGGCGTGCATCCATTCCAGTTCGCGCCGGAGCACGTTCCGGACCTTGTCCGTTTCCGCATTGTAATTGTCGATGCGCTCCTGCCGCTTCTCCAGGAAGTTCAGGTAGTCGCCCCGGTAGATATAGACCTTGCCCCGGTCCATCTCCATCACCGTATTGCACACGCGGTCCAGGAAATAGCGGTCGTGCGTGACCATGAACAGGGTGCTGCGGGCGTGCTTGAGATGCTGCTCCAGGAACTCGATGGCGTCGATGTCCAGGTGGTTCGTGGGCTCGTCCATGATGTAGAAATCGGCCTCGGAAGCCAGCATCTGCGTAAGCGCCACGCGCTTGACTTCCCCGCCCGAAAGGTCCTTCATGGGCTTGTCCGGGTCCGTGAGACCAAACTGCGTAAGCAATTGGGTGACACGGAGTTCGTACTGCCACAGATGGTCCGTATCCAGATGGGCCGTCCACTGGGCCGATCCATCCATGATTTGCCGGAAAATGCTTTTCTCCGGTTCGTAGTCGTACTCCTGCTCCAGGAAAGCGATGCGGATGTCTTTCAGGAACAGCACCTTCCCGCCGCTGTCCGACGCGTCCTTCCCGGCCAGGATGCGCAGCAGCGAAGTCTTCCCCGTCCCGTTGGGAGCAATGAGCGCCACCTTGTCCCCCTCATTGATGTTGAAATCAATGTGCTGGAACAATACCTTGGGGCCGTAGCTCTTGGAAATATTCTCTATCTGCAAATAACTGGGCATGGCGACTATTGATCGATAACGCCGGAGCCCAGCATCTCCTGACCCTCGTACCAGACGGCAAACTGGCCGGGCGAGATGCCGCGCTGGGGCTCGTCGAAGAGGATGAAGAGTCCGCTCTCCAGCATCAGGAGCGTAGCGCTCTGCAAGGGTTGCCGATAACGGATGCGCACGCGATAGCGGCGGATATCGCCGGGTTGCATGGCCAGGGACGGACGGATCCAATGGATCTCGTCCGGGGCAATCCTCAGACAGAAGCGGCTAAGGCCCTTGTGGCTATGCCCCTCGCCCACATAAACACGGTTGGCTTCCGTATCCGTATCAATGACAAACACCGGTTCAGCGTGACCGCCGATACCCAGCCCCTTTCGCTGGCCGATGGTATAGAACTGCGCTCCCTCGTGCCGGCCTACGATGCGGCCGTAAGGGTTCTCCTTGTAGCGGGTCTTTTTCACGTGATGCTTCCCGCTGCGGTAGGTTTCGGTTTCAAAGGTGATGGCATACCGGATGGGCGTAGACAGCCGCTGTAATTCTTCATCTGACAACGCCTTAACGGCCTCTTCCCGGAAAGGACTGATTCCCAAAGGCTTACCATCGCTGGTTAACACCTTTTCTTCCGGTGCATAGCGGACGGTCCGCTCCAAGGAAGCGCCCTCTTTCAGCAGTCCGGAAAGCGTTTCCTGCTGCCACAAGTATAGGGAATCCGTAGCATAATAAGCATCGAATACCTCCACGATATCGCCCTCCACGGAAGTCAACTTTTGCTTTAAGAAAGTGGGCAGATCCACCTTACCCACAAAGCAAATGCCTTGTGAATCTTTCTTTTCGGCCGAGGGTAAATCCGCCTCCTTGGCAATCCGCCGCACCTCAGGCTTGGTAAGATGGCCGATAGGAAACAGCGCTTTAGAGAGTTGCTCCTGTGTGAGCTGGCACAGGAAATACGTCTGGTCTTTATTGGGGTCGGTGCCTTCCAGAATCCGGCACTCTCCCCCAGAATCCTCTTCCCGCCGGCAATAATGCCCGGTAGCCACATAATCGGCCCCGTACTTTAATGCCACCTGGAGGAAGGCATCGAACTTGATTTCCCGGTTGCAGAGCACATCCGGATTGGGGGTGCGGCCGCGAGCGTATTCATCGAACATATAGTCCACCACCCGCTGCCGGTACTGTTTGGACAGGTCCACAAAGTAGAAGGGAATGCCTATCTTCCGGGCCACCATTTCGGCCACGAAGCGGTCTTCCTCCCATTCGCAGTCTCCGTGCAGGGTGCTGTCGGCGTCGTGCCAGTTCTGCATGAACATGGCAAAAACATCGTAGCCCTCCTGCCTGAGCAGATACGCCGCCACCGACGAGTCCACCCCGCCGGAAAGTCCTACGCAAACCTTGATGTGGCGCTTATCCATTTATTTGAGCGCGTCCAGCAGCACTTTTTCCATGATGGCGTAGCCCTCTGCATTGGGGTGCACGGTATCCCTGGAGAGACCGTCCTTCATGCGACCGTCCGGTCCGGCCAGGGCGCTGAAATAATCTACATACGTTACGCCGTGACGCTCGCAATACGCCTTGAGACGGGCATTCAGGCTGCACACCTTCTCATACACGTCCGTCACTTCCGGACGCCAGCGGAAGTGGTACGAAGGAAGCCCGGAGCATACCAGCGGACGGATGCCGTTTTGCCAGGCCAGGTCCACCATACTGACGATATTGGCAAAAGTCAGGTTCTCCTGATAAGGACCGCCCTGGTTGATGGCGATGTCGTTGATACCGGCCAGGATTACCACATGGGATGCCTGAATGTCAATGACGTCCTGGCGGAAACGGATGAGCATCTGGGTGCTTTCCTCCCCGCTGATACCCCGGCCGATAAAACCGGTGTTGGAGAAGAATTCGGGGCGGTTATCCGGCCAGGCGTCGGT
This sequence comes from uncultured Bacteroidales bacterium, assembly GCA_947302825.1. Lineage (GTDB taxonomy): Bacteria > Bacteroidota > Bacteroidia > Bacteroidales > UBA932 > Cryptobacteroides. Next base: position 551 of record CAMYWP010000124.1, on the reverse strand, counting down.
GATGGAGTCTCCCAGGAGCACCACGCGGGCACCGCAGGGGGCCTGCAGGGCGGCATTATCGGCCGCATAACGGTTCAGATGGATCCATACTTGGGCCGATGCCACGGTACCCAGTGACAGGATCAGGGCGAGAACAAGAACAATCCGTTTCATGGTCAGTTTCAAAATTTTATCAAAGATACGCTTTTTTTCTGTATTTTTGTTGTATGAAGTATCTGCTGAACACCTGTACGGATCCGCACTGGAACATGGCGCATGACGAATTCCTCCTGGAAGGTCTGCAGGAGAAAGTCTTCTGTCTGTGGCAGAACCGGCCTTCGGTGATTATCGGCCTGAACCAGAGCGCTCCGGCCGAGGTCAATCTGAAGTACCTGGAAGAGAATGACATCACCCTGGCCCGGCGCGTCACCGGCGGCGGCGCTGTATACCACGACTTAGGCAACCTGAACTACACCATCGCCGGCCCCGCAAAGGAACTGGAAAACGACTATGGACTCATGGCCGAAACCCTCCGGAAACTGGGCGTACCCGCAGAGCGCTCCGGCCGCAAC
>CAMYWP010000123.1 GCA_947302825.1 uncultured Bacteroidales bacterium | reverse complement strand
ACACTCTTTCCCTACACGACGCTCTTCCGATCTTCCTTCAGACCGACGAGCCCAATGCCAATTTCTGGAACTGGGTCATTATCCTGGGTCTCATGGCCCTGAGCTGCCTGCTGGTGTTCGTGCTCTTCCGCCGCAAGAAGTTACTCTAATTTACTGTATCATAAATCCTAAAGCCCATGAAAAAGTACATTGCAGAGTGCCTCGGCACATTTGTCCTCACGTTCCTCGGTTGTGGAACCGCCATGTTTTTGGGATGCAACACGCCTGCCGGCGTAGTGGGAACGGCCATTGCTTTCGGTCTGTCCGTTGTGGCCATGGCCTACACCATCGGCGGCATCAGCGGTTGCCACATTAACCCGGCCATCACCCTGGGTGTTGCCCTGAGCGGCCGTATGAGCTGGAAAGACGCTTGCGGTTATTGGGTAGGTCAGGTGATCGGCGGTATCATCGCCGGCGCTCTTCTCCTGCTGCTTACCAAGGTTGTGGCTGCTCCGGATCTCACCGGCGGCCTGGGCTCCAACGGCGTAGCCAATGCCGGTGGCGTTTGGGGTGCCTGCCTGGTGGAAGTGATCGCCACCTTCCTGTTTGTGCTGGTAGTGCTGGGGACCACCGATTCCAAGGTGGGTGCCGGTAATCTGGCCGGCCTGGCCATCGGCCTTACCCTTATCCTGATCCATCTGGTTTGCATCAACCTCACCGGAACTTCCGTGAACCCGGCCCGTTCCATCGGCCCGGCCCTTTTTGCCTGCGGCGATGCCCTCAAGGATGTTTGGGTATTCATCTGCGCCCCTCTGGTAGGCGGTGCCCTGAGTGCCGGTGTCTGGAAGGCCATTGCCCCTGCCAAATAAGAGGCACAGCAATAACTGACAAAAAAGGTGACCACGCGGTCACCTTTTTTTATGCTTCGTAGGAAGTGGGGTCGAAGCCATCAAGGGCTTCTTTTCTTTCCACGCAGGTGCCGCACTTGCCGCAGTGTAGCTCGCCGCCCTTGTAACAGGAATAGGTCAGGCTGTAGTCCAGACCCAACGCATGGCCCCGCAGCGCGATATCGCGTTTGGTGAGCAGGCAATAGGGTGAGACCACCCGGATACCCTCGTAAGTACCGGCCTGTACAGCCTGGTCCATGGCCTCCACAAAAGCCGGACGGCAGTCCGGGTAGATGGCGTGATCGCCGCTGTGATTGGCCAGCAGCACGGTATCCAGCCCGTTACTTTCAGCCAGCCCCGCAGCCACAGCCAGCATGATGCCGTTCCGGAAAGGGACCACGGTGCTCTTCATGTTTTCATCGGCATAGGAGCCTTCGGGAATATCGCCGCCGCTAAGCAGCAGATCGCTTTTGAAATACTGGCCGATAAAACCCAGAGGAATCACCAGGTGCTTGATTCCCAGTCGTTTGCAATTCTCTACCGCACAGGCGATTTCCCGCGCGTTGTGCTTGGAACCATAGTCGAAGGTGACGGCCAGCGCAATATCGGCCTTATATTCATACAGTAGCGTGGTGCTGTCCAGCCCGCCGGAATAAATCAGGACCGCTTTCATAGACTGGCTTTAAGGTCATTCACGGCTAAGCGGGCCGATGCCACGGCCTCCACCACTGTCTTGGGTCCCAGCAGGAAATCGCCGGCCAGCCATACGTTGGACAGGCCTTCCACCTTGCCAGTTTCACTCACCGTAGGCCAGCCCCACTGGTTCATCACGGCCGGCGTACCGTCAAAGAGTCCGAAGTCCGGCGTCTCGGAAATGGCTGTCAAAAGGGTGTCGCAGGGAACGAAATGGTCGGTCCCGTCAATAATGCGGGTCACCACGCGGCCGCCGTCTTCCGGCTGAACGTTTTCGCAGTCGCGAAACACCACGCCACCATCCCGAACCTCTACGGGTGCCTGGAATACCTTGAACTGAACGCCATCGGCCTTGGCTTCCTCCACTTCCAGCGGATTGGCAGGCATATTCTCGAAAGTCTTGCGGTAATAGACCCAGGTTTCGCAGCCCTGGCGCACGGCCGTACGGCAAGCGTCCATGGCCACGTTGCCACCGCCGATCACTATCACCTTCTTGCCCAGATTGAAGGCCGAAGGGTCTTTCAGGAACGGCAGCGCCTGCACGGCCTTTTCTTCGCCGGGAATGCGCAGGTTGGCCGGTTTTTCGGCCCCGGCGCCCAGGATTACGGCATCGTATTCGGCCATCAGGCTGGTGAGGGAGCCGTCGCGTCCCAGTTCATAACCGCCCTTGAATTCGATGCCGGCTGCCTCCAACAGCGCCTCATAGGCGTCGCAGTACTTCTTGTCCAGACGGAAAGCCGGAATGCCATAACGCAGCACGCCACCCATCCGGGGATTGGCGTCGAAAAGGGTGATGGTGGCACCCGCTTCGTAAAGCCAAACGGCCGAAGCGATGCCCACCGGACCGGCGCCCACCAAGGCAATCCGCTTGCCGGAGAGCTCCTCCGAATGCCGGGTAAGCCGATGACGGAAGAGGTAGGAAGTGGAAATCTCCTGCTCAATCTCGTACCAGCGAACCGGCACTTGTTTTACGTTCAGCACGCAATTCCCGTAGCAGAACTGCTTCCAGTCGCACACCTGCGAGGTAACAGCGGTGAGGGGATTGTTCTCGAAAAGCAGTTCCCCGGCCTGATCCAGTTTTCCCTCCCGGTACAGTTGCATGCATTCCGGAACGGGAGTATGCACGGGACATCCCTGCAAGGCACATTTGGGTTTTTTGCAAAGCAAACAGCGTAAGGCTTCGTTATTCATGGTTTGAAAATTAATCGGTTGGTAAGGGCGCGGCCCAGGGTGAGGGAATCGGCGTATTCGAGGTCGTCGCCGAAGCCCAGACCGCGTGCCAGGGTGGTGATGCGCACCCCGCTGGCTTCGATCTGACGATAAATATAAAAGGCTGTGGTCTCCCCTTCCACGTCGCCGCTCAGGGCCAGGATCACCTCTGCGCCGGAAGGGTTTTCCAGCGCCTGCACCCGCTCCGTCAGCTCGCGGATGGAAAGGTCGGAGGGCCCCACACCGGCGATGGGCGAAATGATACCGCCCAGCACGTGATACACGCCGTGGTACTGGCCCGTAGACTCGATGCTCATCACGTCCCGGACGCTTTCCACCACACAAATGGTGCGAGGGTCGCGGTTGCGGTTGGAGCAGATGGAGCACAGTTCCTCGTCCGAAATCATGCGGCAGCAGCGGCAGTAGCGCACGTCGTCGCGCAAGTGATTGATGGCCGATGTGAAATGGTGCACGTTCTCCGCCGGTTGCTTGAGCAGGTGCAGGGCCAACCGTAGCGCGCTCCGCCGACCCACGCCGGGCAGCGAGCTGATGGCCTCGACGGCCTCCGTAAGCAAGGCGGAAGGATAGGTTTCTTTATAGGCCATGGTAGTGCAGTAAGCCTTCCAAAGGAGAGGCGCAAATGGTGGAGATACAAATTCCGTATTCCTGTCCCAAGGCATGGAGGATGTCCCGGCAGGCATAGCCGAAACCGCCCGTGATACCTAGAGGCAAGTTGTCATATTGCCGGACAGTGCGTTCGAAGAAAGCCCGGAAATTATTGTCTATCAGATTCTTCACGTATTCGCTGGAGGCGTAATGAGCGTGTAGGAACGGGGCCATCAAGCCCAGGAAGCGGGCCGGCGCCACACTGCCATACACTTCCTTGACCAGAGAAGGATAATCGGCCGGAAACTGCGTGGCGAATTCATCGGCCAACTCCTTTGGCACAAAGCCTTTCAAGTAATCCGTGAGAAAGAGTTTTCCCAGCACGGCCGCCGAGCCTTCATCGCCTAGAATGAAACCGCCGCAGTTCACCTTGCGCGTGATGTTCACGCCATCGTACTGGCAAGTATTGGCACCTGTGCCGATAATGGCCGCAATGCCCGGCTCGCGGCCGCATACAGCCCGCGCCGCACCCAGCATGTCGGAGGCATATTCGATGCTGGCGCCGGGGAACCATCGGCCCAGATCCACGGGCGGTTGGCCCACCAGACCGGCGGCATAGAAATGAATCTCTCCAATATCTGAACCCAGGCGGAAGGAGACTTCGTCCAGGATGCGGTGCAGTTGCTCCTGCGGCGTCTGCGCCAGGTTGAAACCAGGTGTCCGGATGCTGGTTTTTCCGTCTCCCAGCACCCAATCGGCCTTGGTGGCCCCGCAATCTACGATAAGCTTCTTCATTCCGTTAACTGATATAGACGCCATGCTTTTTCCAATGGAAGTAGCCATAAACGGCCGATGCAATGTAGGCTATATAAAGGATGGCCAGCCAATATTGTCCCGTTGTAAGGCAAAGGGTGGTGGTAAGGATATTGGCCACAATCCACAAAAGCCACTGCTGTAAATAACTCTGTGCCAGCCACCAGGTGCCGATTACGCTAAGTACGGCGGCCGTTCCGTCCAAAAATGGCTGGGCGTCGCCGGTGGCCCGCAGCAATTGAATCAGCACCAAGGAGCCCACGAAAAAGACCACTACGCTCCAAATGCCCACTTTCCCGGGCACAGCCTGCAGGTGGATTTCCCCTTCGGCCACTTGTTGGCTGGCCTTGCGCCACTGGACCAGGCCCACCACGGACATGACCACATAATACAGATTCAGTCCCATAGAGGCCCATACATGCTGCACACCGAATGAAAAGGCGCAGGCCGATCCGGTGAGGATACCCAGCACCCACATGGCGTTCTTCTGCAGGATTTCCAGCACCACGTAGGCAATGCCGGTTACCAGGGCAAAAAACTCTATGGCCTGAATCCAGTCCAAGGCTTAACGGACTTCGATGAGTTCCACCACGAATTTGAGGGCGCTGCAGGGCGGAATGCCGCGGGTGCCGCTTTCGCCGTAGGCCAGGTGGTAAGGCAGATACAGTTCGTACTTGGCGCCTTCGCTCATGAGCTGCAGGCCTTCCGTCCATCCTTTAATCACCTGATTCAGGCCGAATTCGATGGGTTCTCCGCGCTTGTAGGAACTGTCGAAGACCTGCCCGTCGGGGAAGGTGCCTTCGTAGTGGCAATATACTTTGTCGGTGGCCTTGGGCTTGCGACCCGTGCCCTCCTTGATCACCTTGTACAGGAGGCCGCTGGGCGTAGCTTTCACCTGAGGGTCCCGGGCCATCTGGGCCAGGAACTTCTCCCCTTCTTCCTTGGCGGCGGCGCCGGCTGCGGCGGCGCGCTCGGAAGTTTCCTCTTCCAGTTCTTTGTAGAAGGCTTCCAGAGCCTCTCCGGCCTCTTCCAGGCTAATGGCCGGCTGGGTGCCGGTGAGCATGGCCTTCAGACCGGCCACGAAGTCGTCCACGTTGGGAACGCGAATGCCCTGCTGATAAAAACTGGAGGCAACGCTCATACCAAATGCGTAAGATTTTTTATCCATATTATTTTGATGATGTTGAATCGAAGGAATCTATTGTTGTGCGATCGATTTCGCTGCACTTTCGCCGGCGAGGTAGCCGGTGCAGAAAGCTAATTGGAGGTTATAGCCGCCTGTATCGGCATCGATGTCCAACACTTCCCCGGCGAAATAGAGGCCGGCCTGTTTCTTGGACTCCAGGGTTTTGGCTACTATTTCCGACGTGCGCACGCCGCCGGCGGTGATTACGCAGCGCTCGAAGCCCACGAAACCGGCGATGTCCATACGCCAGTCCTTGAGACTTTTGGCCAGGGTATCCACACTCACTTTGGGGTTGGTCTTAAGGAAGGCGAGAGTAAGGTTCCAAGGGATAAGCTTACCCAACATGATACGGAACAGGCGCTGGAAGCTCTGGCCCCGGGAGCGTTCGTCGTGAACCACTTCCTCCCATTTGGCATGAATATCGGCATCCAGTTTTTCCTCCTCCACGGCGGGTTTCAGGTCCAGGGAAACGCTCACTTTCTGGCCGTCCACCAAGGCCTTTACGGCCCGGCGGCTCACCATGAAGCCCAGCGGGCCTTCCAGTCCGC
>CAMYWP010000122.1 GCA_947302825.1 uncultured Bacteroidales bacterium | reverse complement strand
AATCCGCCGGAAACGCTCCGGCTCCTCTTCCACCGTGTCGGGCGCGGACTCTTCCTGGATGCGCAGAAACTTCCCATCTATGAGGTGTCCAGCCGGTATGACGGTCCGGTGCTGCTCATTCACGGGAAAAAGGACAGGATTGTCCCCTATTCCTATTCGGAGAGATACCATGCCCTCTATCCGCAGAGCGAACTGGTCCTTTTGGAGAAGGAGGGCCACCTGCTGTCCAAGTGCAGGAAAGAGGTGGTGGCGCGCTGCGTGGAATTTCTGAAAAAGAACCTCCGCTAAAGGGGATCCACATCCAGGACGATGTGACCGAAATACTTATGCGTCTTCTCGAATGTATTTATGGCCGATAATAACTGCTGTTTATGGGCCTTGAGAGCTTTGTCGCGCGGAAGCATGAGGCGGATCTGCCGGATATAGCGGTCGGCCACTTTATCTACCAGCGGCGTATAAGGACCCACCAGCGGTAGCCCGATGCTGCGGGCCAGTTCTTCGGCCAAAAATGCCACCCGTTTTTCATTGCTGTCTTTCAGTGTAACGTGAATCAGGCGGGTGTAGGGCGGATAGCCGAATAGTCTTCTTTCGGCCATCATTTGCGGCGTGTTGTCTATGGCTTCTCCCAGGCGGGCGAAGACCGGATGGTCCGGCTCCCGCGTCTGAATCACGAACAAGCCCGGCTCTCCCCTGCGGCCGCTTCGGCCTCGGAACTGTTCCAGCAGTTGGATGGCGCGTTCATCGGCCCTGAAATCCTGCTGAGCCAGGATGTTATCGGCCTGGATCACGGCCACCAGGGCCAGGTTGGCGAAGTCGAAGCCCTTGGTAACCACCTGCGTGCCCACCAGAATGTCAATCTCCCCTTTGGAAAACTGACGGATGAGCGCGTTTTCCTGGGCCGAATGGTCGCTGTCCAGCCGGGCCACCCTTGCATCGGGGAAAGCCGCGCGCACCTCTTCTTCTATGCGCTGAGTTCCAGCGCCGAGAGGCTGCAAGGCGCCGCCGCAATGCGCACATTCGTGCCGATAAGGTTCCGTATGGCCGCAGTAGTGGCACACCAGCCGCTCCGGCTGCAGGTGCAAACTAAGCGACACATGGCAGTGCGGACATTTGGGAATATCACCGCATTCGGTGCACTGGACAGCCGGGGCGTAGGAACGGCGGGAACGCAGCAAAACGGCTTGTCCGCCTCCCGCCAAAACCCGTTGGATTTGCTCCAATAATTTCAGGGACAAATGGCCCACCATGCCGTTTTTGCGGCGCTCGGCCACGGTGTCTATAATGAGTAAATCGGCCTCTTTTCCGGAATGGAAGCGTTCCTTTAAGTCAATCCTGACAAACTTCCCTGTTTCAGCATTATACAGAGATTCCAAAGAAGGCGTAGCACTGCCCAGCAAAACTGCTGCATCATGCGTTAATCCCAGCATAATGGAGGCCTCGCGGGCATGGTAACGCGGCGCCGGAGAATCCTGTTTGAAGGAGCTGTCGTGCTCTTCGTCCACGATGATCAGTCCCAGGTTCCGGTGGGGTAAAAACAGCGCGCTCCGGGTGCCCAAAACGATGTACTTTTCTCCTTCCCGGATGGCCGTGGCCACCTGGGCCCTTCTGGCCGGCGTCTGGGCGCTGTGATACACCAATACCTCCGGGAACACGGCGGCCACTCGTTCCTCCAACTGACGGGAAAGGGCAATTTCCGGGACCAGGAAAAGGACGCTGCGGCCGGTCTGGAGCACTTCCCGGGCCAGCTTCAGATAAATCTCCGTCTTTCCGGCGCCGGTAACTCCGTGCAGCAGCACGGTCTTGTAGGCGGCAAATGCCTCCCGCGCTTTCTGCGCAGCCTCTTCCTGCAAAGGCGATAACTGGATATCGTGGGGCTCAATGGCAGGAATCTTCCGGGCCGATAAAGCCTTGGCGTCGCGTGCAAGAGCGGCTTTGTAAACCTCTCCTACGGTGCACAGGTAATAATCGGCTACATCCCGCCAAAAGCGGATTTCCTTTTGGTCCACCGGCGGCAGATCGGGTTCCCGGCCCACGATGTAAAGGATACGGGGTTTCAGTTCATCGGCCGGATTTCCATCTACGGCGGAAACCACGCCCACATAGCGTTTATTGGCGAATTCCACCTGGACGCGGTCCCCCACTTCCACCGACAGTTCTTCCGGTATCAGATAGTAGGGTTCCCATTCCAGGCGAAGCGGCAGAATTACCTGTATGAAACGCTCGTCTTCCATGTCTTCTGCGAAGATAGTGAATTTTTTGCGCTTTCGCGGAATAATCCTTATTTTTGCATGATATACGAAACGCATATATGGGAAAGATTATTGCCATAGCCAACCAGAAAGGCGGCGTGGGTAAAACCACCACCGCCATCAACCTGGCTGCTTCTCTCGCCGTCCTGGAGAAGAACGTCCTGGTCATCGATGCAGACCCGCAGGCCAATACCACCTCCGGCCTGAATTTCGACCCCGAAAACAGCGACCACCGCACTTTATACGAGATTTTAATCGGCAAACTGCAGGCAGAGGATGCCCTCGTCCAGACGGAACTGCCCAAGCTGCATATGATTCCCTCGCACATCAACCTGGTGGGCGCAGAGATTGAACTGCTGGAAGTGAAAGACCGTGAATCGGTGCTCAAGAACGCCCTGGCTCCCATCCGGGACAATTACGACTATATCCTCATAGACTGCTCTCCTTCCCTGGGACTCATTACCGTGAACTGCCTCACCGCCGCAGATTCCGTCATTATCCCCGTCCAGCCGGAATTCTTCGCGCTGGAAGGCCTGGCCAAGCTCATCCAGACCATCCGACTGGTGCAGAACGGCATCAATCCCAACCTGGCCATCGAAGGCTTTGTGGTAACCATGTTCGACGGCCGCACTAAGGTCCACAACCAGGTGCTGAACCAGCTGCGGGAGCATTTCCAGGATATGGTTTTCCAAACGGTGATCCAGCGCAGCATCCGCCTGAGCGAAGCCCCGTCTTACGGCAAGCCCATCATCCTGTACGATGTGATGAACAACGGCACGTCCAATTATATGAACCTGGCAAAAGAAGTCCTGGACAAGAACGAAGATACCTATGGCAACTAAACCGCAATATGGCCTCGGGAAAGGGCTGGGAGCCCTGCTGGGAGGCGAAGACCTGTCGCAACTGCGCAAGCCGGTAGGCTATATCAACAAAGCCGTGGTCTCCACGGAAGGCAAGCCGCAGGATACCTCAGATGTGCTGCGCATTCCCGTAGATATGATCGAGCCCAATCCCTATCAGCCTCGTATGAGCTTCGACAACGAGGCCCTGCGGGAGCTGGCCGATTCCATCCGCACCTTCGGCCTGATCCAGCCCATCACCGTGCGCCGTAAGGGAGATGGCAAGTACCAGATCATCAGCGGTGAACGCCGTTACCGTGCCTCCATTATGGCGGGGATGGATATGATTCCCGCCTACATCCGCGACGCATCGGAGCAGGGTATGCTGGAAATGGCCATCGTGGAGAACATCCAGCGGGAGAACCTGGACCCCATCGAGGTGGCCATGAGCTATCAGCGCCTGATGGAGGAATGCCGCCTTACGCAGGAACAGATGGCCGACAGAGTGGGCAAAAAGCGCGCTTCCGTGGCCAACCAGCTGCGCCTGCTGAAACTGCCCGCCAAGGTGCAGCACGATTTGAAAGTGGGCCTCCTTAGTGTAGGTCACGCCAAGGTGCTGCTGGGCATAGAAGATCCCGCCGTCCAGGAAATGCTCTGCGACCTTATCGTAAAGAACGGCCTTTCCGTTCGGCAGCTGGAAGACAAAATCAAGAGCCTGGATAAGCAGCCCACGGCCAAGACAAAGAGCCCTTCGGCCCCGCAGGAGCTTCCTCCGCTGTATTATCGGCTGCTGGACAGTATCGGCCCTTATGTGGGAGAGAACAGCCTTTCCCTGCGCAGGGGCAGCGACGGTAAGGGCACCCTTACCATCCGTTTTGACTCCGACCAGCAAGTGGAATCATTTTTGAAGGCTTTGGGTCAAAGATGACTTGGCGCAGGCTCATAGTTCTTTTTGCCGCGTTGGTGTTGTGCTGGCCGCTGGGAGCCCAATTCAGGGACGACCAGTTCAAGCGCGACGCCTTCAGTCAGACCTACGCCGACTCTACGGACAAAGCAAAAGCCGATTCTTCTCAGTTGTTCAGTTTCAAGGAGTATTTCGGCGGTCTGGCCGGCAGGAACAAAGCCTCGCTCAAAACCCTCACCATTGGATCGGCCGTGCTGGTTGGCGGTAACCAGATCTATAATCGGCAGTATTGGAAACTTCCCATCATTTACGGCGGCATCGGCGCCGGCATTTACGGTGGTATCCGCTTTAACCAATTGTACAAGAGCACGGAGGAAACCAAATTCAAGACTTTCAGCACGCTGTCTTTCGTGGGTGCCGGATTGTTCTACTGGGGTTCCCTCATGGATGGTGCCATCATGTTCAACGATGGCGGGAAAAAGCCCAATGCCGCCAAATCCACCGTGTATTCCATCCTGTTGCCCGGCCTGGGACAGATCTACAACGGTGAACTCTGGAAAGTGCCCATTTATTGGGGTCTGATGGCCGGAGCCACGCATTTCTTCTTGGAGAACCGCCTCCAGTACCAACGCTGGAGAGACATGTATAACCAGATCAACGATAAGGAATTAGACCCCTCTGAGAAACCGCCGTGGAGCGCTGAAACGGCCAAATATTATCGCGACGTCTATCGTCGTTACCGGGACTATTCCGTCCTGGCCATGGCTATAGCCTATGTGCTCCAGATCGTCGATGCCAACGTGTTCGCCTATATGCAGGACTTCGAGGTAAACGACGATATCTCCATGCGCCTGGCGCCCACTGTCCTACCCACCTCCGAGCAATATGCCAGCACGCCCGCCGTGGGAATGCGCGTGGGCTTTACCTTTTAGACAAGTATGAGAAAACTACTGCTCACCACCGCCGCCTGTCTCCTTCTGGCCAGCCCCCTTTGGGCCGATCATCCTGTAAAGAAAACCCGCAAGCAACTGGAAAAGGAGAATCAGGAGCTATGGCTGCGCATAGAGCAACTGCAGGCGGAGCTGGAGGCCTACAGGGCCGATGCATCGGAGCGAGAAGCCATTGAGGAAGAACTTTCCGGCGAGAACGAGAACAAGGTATCGGCCGCACTGGAGGATTTTTCATCGGCCAGTACTGATACTTTGCTGGCCCGTTGGTATATGCACCGCAGCAGCCGTATTCCCGGCCGCGAGCAGTACGACATGGATTCCGTGCACTTCACCACTGATGTGCCGGATTCCGTGCTTATGCAGCGCTTGACGGACATGAATTCCTTCATCTCGCTCCCCTACAACGAGACAGTGAAGAATTACATGATCCTGTATTCGGAGAAATTGCCCCGTAAGATGGCCGAAATGATGGGCCTGTCGGAGTACTATTTCCCTCTGTTCGAAGAAACGTTCCGCCGCTATAACCTCCCGGAAGAGCTCAAATACCTGGCCGTGATTGAAAGTGCCCTGAACCCTCGCGCCGAATCCCGTGTGGGTGCCCTGGGCCTGTGGCAGTTTATGTTCCGCACGGCCAAGAGTTACGGCCTTCAGATCGATTCCTATGTGGATGAACGCATGGATCCCCTGATGTCGGCCGATGCAGCCGCCCGTTACCTGCGGGATGCCTACCGCATCTTCCAGGATTGGCCGCTGGCCATTTCCTCTTACAACTGTGGTTCCGGCAATGTGAACAAGGCCATCAAGCGCGCCGGCGGCAAGAAAGATTTCTGGTCCATCTACGAGTATCTGCCGCGCGAGACCCGTGGCTATGTGCCGGCCATGGTAGGTGCCATGTACGCATTCAATTACGCCAACGAATATGGCCTGGATGCCGATCCCATGGCCATTCCCAGCTATGTGGACACCCTTCACCTGCACAAGAACCTGCACTTTGCGCAGGTGAGCGAGTTGCTGGACATTCCCATAGATGATCTCCGCGACTTGA
>CAMYWP010000121.1 GCA_947302825.1 uncultured Bacteroidales bacterium | reverse complement strand
TATGGCCAACCATCCCTCTAGCATTGCTCGGCTCCCTTTTGAGCCAAAGATAAAGAAAGCTGCCCAAGAGCCTGGCAGCTAACTCCCTGACACTGACCACATTACGAAAAGTTTTCGTTCAAAAATCGAACGAAAACTTTCTGTAAAATGTTGATAATCAGCAGGTTGGTTGCCAGGAAATTCTACTTCTTGATGGGGTAGAGGCGAAGGAGCAGCAGGATGAGGAGGGCGATGGCGGCCGGGAAGAGGGAGAACAGGCACCAGATCATCTGCTGCACTGAGGCTTCGTTGGTGATGGTCACCACGGTTTGTCCTGTAATGGGATCCTGGCTGGAAATGAGCCCGGCGACACCCAGCAGCAGCGCCACAAGGGCACCCGAAATGGCCGATCCAAACTTCTGGGCCATGGTGCCGGAAGAGAAGATGAGGCCGGTGGATGAGGTGCCATCCTTTTCGGTGGCATAATCGGCCACATCGGCGTACATGGACCACAGCAGCGGGGAATAAATGCCGATACCCATGGAGGTGACGATCACGTTGGCGATCATGAGCCAGATATAGGCCGGATCCATGGGAATGAAGAAGAAGGCGATGGAAGAGACGGCGCAAAGAATGGCCGCCCAGGCAAAGGCCTTGTGCTTGCTTCCCACCCACTGGGTGAAACGGGGCGTAAGGCCGCCGAAAATCATGCAGACAGCCTCGCCGAACATCATAAATACCGTATAGTTGATAATAAGTCCGGCAACCGTTACATCGCCGTGCATGCAATACTCGAACAGATAGGCCGCCACGGCATAACGGAACCCGTTGAAGAAATTGGTACAGATGCCGATGAGCGTGAGGTAGATCCAGGGCTTGTTATGAACAAGGTCCACGAAGGGCTTGAGGGAGAATTTTTCGGCGCGAACAGGCTCCAGGCGCTCCTTGGTGAGGAGGCCGCAGGCCAGGGTGCCCAAAGCGGCCAACGCGCCCAGCACAACGCCCAGCACGGCATACTGATGAGCCGGCGTTCCGCCCACCATCTTCTGCAGATAAGGGAAGGAGAAGAGGGTGATGAAACCCATCGCGTAGGCGCCCACCATACGGAATGAGGAGAACTGGTTGCGCTCATTGCTGTCGTCGGTCATCACACCCAGCAGAGAACCGTAAGGCACGTTAACGGCCGTATAGACCACCATCATCAGGAGGTACAGGGCATAGGCATAGGCCCTTCTTCCGGCAGGACCCAGATCCGGCGTATAAAGCAGCAGAGCGAAAACCAGGCCCAGCGGAATGGCGCCGAAGATGAGCCAGGGCCGATAAGTGCCCCAACGGGACTTGGTCCTGTCGGCGATTGCACCCATCAGAGGGTCGGTCACTACATCGAAAAGGCGTGCCAGCAGCATCAGGGCACCGGCATCGGCCACGGTGAGACCGAAGATGTTGGTAAAAAAGAACGGAAATGCGATGGACATGACCTTCCAGGTGATTCCGCCGGCAGCGGCATCGCCCAGGCCATAGCCTATTTTCTCGGATAATTTTGCCATATGTTATTAGTTTTATATGTCTCTACCCTTCGCAGACGAAAACTTTTTTTACCCCGCAAGGGGGAGCAAAAAAGTTTTGTCTGCAAATTACTATTATGCAAAGATACATAAAATCTGCAAACACATGCGAGTATTATGATAGGGACATTTCCAGAAGCCGGCCTTGGGCTGGGAACGGTCCAGGGAGCCGTCGGGCAGCACGGCCCACCACCATTCCCCATCGGCCGAATCTACCAGCTGTTCCCGGATATAGTGCCAGCAGGCCAGCGCCTTATCGGCCCCGGAAGCGACTCCGTGGTACTTCCATAGCCAGAGATTTCCCACCACGGTTTCGGCCTGGACCCACCATTGACGGGAATCGTCGTACAATCCGTCCGGAAACTTTTCATAGCGCAGGGAGCCGTCGGGCATCAGGCCCTCGTTCCCGGCAAGACCCATCTGAAGCGCCCAGGGACGCACGCGGTTCACGATGTCCAGGTCCTTCAGCGCGAAGGCACATTCCAGTGCCAGCCAGGAGGTTTCGATGTCGTGTCCATAGGAAACGGCACCCGGCAGCACGCTCCAATCCCGCCGGAAATACAGCTGCAGATGGCCGTCCGGGCCCATAATGCGCGTTCCCACCAGTTCCAGCAGGCGATCCACCGCATCCCGCAGGCCTTCGTCCGGCCAAACCTGGTACAGGTTGGCATAGGCTTCCAGCAGGTGCAGGTGGGAGTTCATCGTTTTATCGGCATTAATGTCGTGGGCCGACAAGGACATATCTTCCAGCGGAGAGAAATCCCGCGACAGGGCCTCGATGTAGCCGCCGTGCTCCTTGTCGGCGAAGTAAGTTTCCACCACCCGGTACAGGTTCACGGCGTTTTTCAGCGCTTCATCGTCGCGCGTAACCTTGTACAGCTCCGACAGGCCGTATATAGCAAATCCCTGCGCGTAAAGCTGTTTTTTGGCATCCAACCGCTCCCCTTCCGCACTCACACTCCAGTACACGCCACCGTACTTGTGGTCGCAGAAATGCTCCAGGAACCAGTCCCGCGCATGGACCGCCGCCACCAGATACTGCGTATCCTTCAGGGCACCATAAGCGGCCGAAAAGGCCCAGATGAGCCGGGCGTTCAGGATCACGCCCCGCGGAGCATCGTACAGCACCTTCCCGTCGGAGAGCACTTCTCCGTAAAAACCACCCCGGGGATCCTTTAACTTGAGCCAATAGGGTAAGATATTGGAGGTCAGGTTCTCCCTGACCTCCTGTAAAAACACATCCGTACGTGTTTCCATAGCTACATGATAAATTGCCGTAACAGACAAAACTTTTTTGCTCCCCCTTGCGGGGTAAAAAAAGTTTTGGTCTGTGGAGGCTAAATGTTAGGGGTGTCCCAGACAGTGGTTTCAGTGCAGGCTACCATGGCTGCCTGACCTCCGCAGGAGAGGCGGAAATCGCCTTTCTCCAGGCGCCAGCGACCATCGGCCCCTACAAAGGCCAGGGCCGAAGCCGGCAGCTCGAAAGTCACCGTCTTGGTCTCGCCGGGCTCCAGGGCCACCTTCTCGAAACCGCGCAGGCGCTTGACATCCGGAATGAGGGAAGCCACCAGGTCGGAGCTGTAGAGCAGCACGGCCTCCTTGCCGGCCCGCTCGCCGGTATTGGTCACGTCCACGGATACTTTCAGCGTATCACCGGCCCGGAAAGCGACCGGAGATTCTTCGCTACGCTCAGAATGACAAACAACCTTCAGGTTGGAATAGGCGAAGGAAGTATAGCTGAGGCCGAAACCGAAGGGCCACTGCACGTCCATAATGGCGTCGTAGTTATAGGAGCCATCCATGGTGGTCCGGTGCTCGGACACCTTATAATCGTAGGTGTGCAGGGCGTTAATGTGCTTGGAATAGGTGAAAGGCAGCTTGCCGGAGAAGTTCTCGTCGCCGCTCAGGAGAGAGGCCAGGGCATCGGCCCCGAAATTGGACGGAAGCATGATGTCCACCACGGCGGCGCAAAGCGGTTCGATGTCGCCGATCAGGCGCGGACGGCCTTCGTTGAGCACCAGGATAACGGGCTTTCCGGTGCTTGCCGCTTCCCGCACCAGCTCTTTCTGATGGGCCGATAGATTCAAATCGTCCATATTGCCGGGCGTTTCGCAGTAGGTGTTTTCACCCACGCAGCAGATGATCACATCGGCATTCCGGGCCACGTTCTTTACCTGCTGGAGGCTGGTCACCACTTCGTTCTGCCAGTTATCGCCGTCGTACACCACGCCGGGCACCCAGGTAACCTGACCCGGGAAACGCTTCTGCAGCGCCTCCACAATGGTATTGTACTGGGGAACATACTCATCGGCATTCCCCTGCCAGGTGTAGCTCCAGCCACCGTTCAGGGTGCGCATGCTGTTGGCATTGGGACCGCAAACCAGGATACGTTCCTTGCCCGTGAGCGGCAGGATGCCTTCATTCTTCAGTAGCACCTCGCTCTCCAGGGCGGCGGAATACGACTGACGGGCGAACTGCTCGCTGCCGAACTTCGGATATACATAATCCCAGTTGGGTTTGTCGAACAGGCCCAGGCGCACTTTCAGGCGCAGCACCCTGCGCACGGCATCGTTCAGGCGGGATTCCGGGATGCGGCCTTCCTTCACCAGGTTCACGATCACGTTGCAGCATTCGGGATCGTAGGGATCCATGATCATGTCGATACCGGCGTTGATGCCCATGGCCACGGCCTCGGCTTTGTCGGCCGCCACATGGTCGCGCTGGAACAGGTTGTCAATATCGGCCCAGTCGGTGACCAGCATGCCGTCCCAACCCAGTTCTTCTTTCACCCAGCCGCTCAGCAGCAATGCGTTGCAGTGGGTGGGAATGCCGTTGATGGAGGCCGAATTCACCATGGCGGTGAGGGCACCGGCACGGAAGCAGGCCAAGAAGGGAGCAAAGAACTTCTCGCGGAGGTCGTTCGGGGCAATGATGGCCGGCGTACGGTCCTTTCCGGTCACAGGCACGCCATAGCCGATGAAATGCTTCAGCGACACGGCCACATGCTCCAGATCGATGTGATTAGGGTCTTCCCCTTGCAGGGCCAGGGTCTCCTCACGGGCCATTTCGGCCTGCAGGTACGGATCCTCGCCGAAGCTTTCCCAGAGACGGGGCCAGCGGGGATCACGGCCCAGGTCCATCACGGGTGAAAATACCCACGGAACCTGCGCAGCGCGCGTTTCATAGGCCATGGCCCGGCCCATCTGGCGGGCATATTCCCGGTTGAAAGTGGCACCCAGATTGATCTCCTGGGGATACAGCGAGCCGTCCGTCAGGTAAGAGGCGCCGTGGATCATATCCAGGCCATAAATGCAGGGAATGCCGATAGCCTCCATGGACTTTTCCTGGATCTGGCGCACCATGGCCGCGGTGTGCTCGCGGGAGTGCGACTCATCGTTCATGATGTTCAGGATGGAGCCCACTTTATACTGGCCGATAATCCGGTCCAGCTTGGCCGGATCCAGGGCCTGGTGGGTATCATCCTCCAGGGTGTTGATGGAGAGCTGGACCAGCTGACCGGCCTTTTCCTCCAAGGTCATCTTTTTGAGGACTTTTTCTACTTTGGCTTCCACCTCTTTGTCGGCGGGAATGGCCTGGGGGCCTTTGGGGGCGCCGCATGCCATCACCAGCAGCATAGCGCTTAAAGCATAGAGCGTTCTTTTCATATCTGCTATAATTGATTCATCGTAACTGTTTCTCCAGTATACTGAACTGCGGTACCTTCGGCATCCGGATTCCAGGCAAACGGATGAGCCGGATCCACCACTACCACGCGGAAGCGGCGACTTGTGAGCATACCAGGATAAGCGCCCGTACGGGGGCCGATGGTGAGCGTCCGGGCGGCATCGTCCCACACCAGCGGGATGCTGCTGCACTCCCCTCGCTCGTAACCATAACTGAGGCCGTCGTCTTCGTAAAGGGTGAAGGAGGCATCGGCCCCGGCATAGACCAGCAGCAGGAGGTCGTCGGCCGGCTTTTCATCGCTCCATTCCATGGCAGGGCCCACCGGAACGATGCTGCCCGCGCGCACATAGAGCGGGATGCGCTCATAAGGCGCCTTCACCTTAAGCGTCTGGCCTCCAGGAATATATCGGCCTGAATAGAAATCGTACCAACCGCCTTCCGGGAAGTACACGCTGCGGCTGCGGGCCTGGTATTCGTACACCGGACAAGGCATGAGGGCCGGGCCCAGCAGCCACTGGTCGGAGAGGTCGCGTACGACGGGATCGGCCGGGAAATCCATGGGCAGACCGCGCAGGAGGGTATAATCCTGGAAATGGACGGCGCCGGTGAGGGAATACAGGTAAGGCATCAGCCGATAACGCAGCTGCATGTACCAGAGAATGCTTTCGTAGGCCTTAGAGCCTTCCGGGGCAATGTTCCAGAGCTCGCGGCGCGGCCACTGGCCGTGGGTGCGGAACAGCGGAACAAAGGTGCCGAACTGGTGCCA
>CAMYWP010000120.1 GCA_947302825.1 uncultured Bacteroidales bacterium | reverse complement strand
ATCAGGTCCGGAATATCCTCTGCCATGCCTTTAAGGGCCGATGTACCATCAAAATACAGGGATACGTTATACTGGGGCTTCAGGAGCACCTTCAGGTAATTGGCGATGTCGATGTCGTCGTCCACCACGGCGATGTGCCGTTTACCGTTCTGGGCATCCGGTTCATCGGCTTCGATGCTCTGGGCCAGGGCGTGGCTGGGCAGCTGCTGGGGTTGGGCGGTGCTGCGTTCGTCCTCCGTGTAGGAGGCGGCGCTTACGGGGATCACAAGCGAGAACATGGCGCCACCCTCCGGCTGGTTCCAGGCCTTGATATAACCGTGGTGCAGTTGGGCCAGGGCGCGGGCATAATACAGGCCGATGCCGGAGCCGGTGACCTTCTTGCCGGGTTCGGCCTGGTAGAAGCGCTCGAAAATCTTCTCCAGCTGGTCTTCCGGGATGCCGGGACCGTTGTCGGTCACGCTGATACAGGCCCACTGGCCATCGGTGTCTTTTTCGGTGAGGGGGAAGCGGGCAGCGGCGGCGGAGCGGGAAATGACGTCGAAGCGCAGGGAAACCTTCCCGCCCTGCGGCGTGAACTTGAGCGCGTTGGACAGCAGGTTCATCACCACTTTCTGCACTTTATCGGCGTCCACCCACATGGTGAAGGGTTCTTCCAGGCCGCTGGTGGTGAGTTCGATGCCCTTGGACTGGGCGTTGAAGCGGAAGAGGCTGGCGCTGTCCCTCAGGGGTTCCACCAGGTCCATCTTAGCCACTTTCAGCTGTAACTTACTGTTGCTGATGCGGTTGAAATCCAGCAGCTGGTTCACCAGCGAGAGCATCCAGGTGGCGTTGCGGCGGATGATTTCCACCAGCTGGTGGTCCTGTCCCTTCACCCCTTCCGAGGCCGATAACTGCGGCGCCGGTCCCGCGATCATGGTGAGCGGGGTGCGGAATTCGTGCGCCACGTTGGAGAAGTAATCCATCTGGATCTTGTTCAGCGCTTTCTCTGCTTTTTCGGCTTCTTCGGCCCTTTCCCGTTCCTTTCTTACCTGGTGGATGCGGCGGGCGGCTTCCTTGCGCACCTTACGCACATGGCGGTAATAAGTATAGGAGATGCCCAGGAAGAGCAGACCCAGGAAAACCCAGAGACAAATGGCCCAAGTGCTTCTGAACCAGGGCGGAAGCACCCGGATGGACAGGCTTTCCTGTGTTTCGGTGATGGTATGGCTGGCATTGGCTATGCGCACCCGCAGCGTGTAGTCTCCGGCGGGCAGGTTGGCGAAATAGGCGTTGTGGCGGGTGTCGATCCTGACCCAGTCGCGGTCGAAGCCCTCCAGTTTATAGGCGTAGCGGATTTGCTCGTACGGGCTGTAATCCAACGCGGCAAAGGCAATGTCAAAGGCATTCTGGTTGTGCCGGATGGTGATTTCCGGTTTTTGGGTGAGGGGCTGTTCAATGGGGCCGCCCGGGGCCGGCTGCACCAGCTGGTTGTGGATGCTCAGGCTCTCGAACACCAGCGGAACGGTGCGCTTGGCCGGGGCGTCCAGCGGGTTGAAGGCGGTGACGCCGTGCGTGCCGCCGAACACCAGCGTGCCATCCGGCAGTACGCAGGAGGCCCTGTCGTTGAATTGGTCGCCGCCGATGCCATCGGCCTCGAAATAATGGACGAAACTGCTGTTGGTCCTGTCGTAGCGGCCCAGGCCGTGGAGGGTGGAGACCCAAATATTGCCCTGGCGGTCTTCCTCGATTGATGCAATGTCGGGGCAGGGAGCTCTGTCGATGGGCCGACGGTGGCCATTTTCACTGAGGATGAGTCCGTTGGCGTAGGTGCCCAGCCAGAGATTACCGGCGCTGTCTTTGCGTAAACAATTGGGTATCAGTACTGAACGGCGGATACAGGCAGCGTGGTCCTCGGCCGTGACGGGGTTGGGGGTGGCCTCCAGCGTATAGGTGTTCACCTGAACGGGGAACTGGTTGTAGCAGGCGGCAAGCAGGCGGCCGGGTTCCTGCATGATCAGGTCCGTGACGAAGGTCCAGCTATCCGTGGCCGCCACAGAAACATCCTGCCGGCTGTGGTCCCTTTTGTCGTAGCGCACCAGTGTGCTGCTGAAGCCGCCGATCCAGATGGCGCCTCTGTCATCCTCTGTAATGGCTAGGGGATAGGCGGCATAGACCAAGTCTTTGGAGCTGAGGCGTTTGCCGTCCCAAAAGCAGCGCAGGGCGCGTACTTTGTCCTGGAACAGCAGCCACAGGTCTCCGTCGGAGTCGCAGTACACTTTGGATGCGCGGATATAACCTACCTCGGAGTCCGGAATCAGGTGGTCTACGGAAACGGACTGGAGGGTTTTGGCGGCCAGGTCGAAGCGGAACAGGCCGTCGCGCAGGGTGGTGATCCACAGGCCGCCGTCCTGGTCCGGGCACAGCGAAGTGACGTTTTTGCCCTTCAGGGCCTCCATGAGCACCTTATTGCCGCTGAAAAGGCCCTGCTCCTGATAGGAAACGTGATAGCCTTGGTCGGTGGTGCCGAACCACAGGTTGCCGCTGCGGTCGCGGAAGATGCTGCGCACTTCCGAGGCGGGAACGTCGAAGGGGAAGGAAGGATGGCTCTGGTGCAGAAGCGTTTCCCGCACCCGGTTATAATAGAAGAATCCCTTGCCGATGGCATTGAGCAGGATGCCGTTGTTATCTACAGCGAAAATAAAGTCTATATCGCTCTCCATCAGGCGTTTATTGGACCGAACAATAGCAGGGAGCTCTTTCCATGCGTTGCTGCGGGTGTCCAGGATGCGGAGTTGTCCCATACCGGAGAGCCAGAGTTCCTGCTGGCCGAAAGCGCACAGATGGTAGGTCTGGACGGGGAGGGGAATGGCGGCCTGGGGCGAAAAGTCCGGGATGGAATAACTCTTGAGGGAGAAGCCGTTGTCGGACAGGACCCAGAGCCGCTTGTCCAGGATAAGGGCCGATGCCGTGAAGCTGTTGAAGTCCCGGATCACGGGCTGCAGACTCTCTGTCTCCCGGTTATAGCGGAATAGGATGTTGCCGCTGGAAAACAGGATCTCTCCGGAGGGTGTTTCCAGAATCTGGTTGATATTGAGCCCCTTGCTGGGGAAAGGAATGCGCTGGAAAGAGCAGTCCCGGCTGCTGCGGAGGGCCACTCCGTTCACGCTGCCCGCCCACAGGTCTCCGTTCTGGGTGGCCAGAATGGCCGTAATCTGATTGTCCGGGAGGCCTAAGGTGTCGTCGGTGGAGTAATACTGGTAGTATTCGTCTCCGGTAAACTTGTTCAGGCCACGCTGGGTGGCTATCCAGATGTGGCCGTCGCGGTCCTGCGCAAAGCCGTTCACGCGCTGGTTGGACAGGCGCGAAGCCACTATTACGCTTCCTTCCGGTACAGTGGGAATGACCCTTCCTTCATATTGTTTACAGGACGCCAGCGCCAGTAAGGCGGCAAGAGTCCGGTACATCAAATTCCATTTCATATTGCAAATATATGATTTTATGCGAGATAAATGCCGTTTTTGAACAAGAAGAAAGGTTTTTGAACAAATAAAATAATTTAATAAAACGCGCAGGAAACAATTTGAAACGCGGGAAAAGGGGAGGCCGATTATTCTTCGCAACTTTGCATCGGTTAAAAAACCACAGAACATGACACTGAAAACCCTTTCTGCTTTTCTGACGCTTTCGTTGCTGCTCACTGCTTGCGGACAGCCCGCCCGCCGCAGCTCCCAGTGCGTCACGGCCTTGGAAACATCGGCCAAAGTATCCACCGTCAACACCCTTTCCGGCCCGGTCGCCGGTTATGTGGACGACGGCGTTTTCATTTACAAAGGCATCCCTTACGGCCAGGCTGAACGCTTTATGCCGCCCACTGATCCCGAACCCTGGAAGGAAGTGCGCGCCAGCCGCGCTTACGGCCCGGTTTCCCCTCACGGGGAGCGCATGGGCTGGCGCGATGACAACCAGGCCTTCGCCATGCACTGGGACGACGGTTATCCCGGCGAAGACTGCCAGCGCCTGAACATCTGGACATCGGCCATCAAGTCCGACGCCAAGATGCCCGTGATGGTGTGGCTGCACGGCGGCGGTTTCAGCGAGGGTTCCAGCCAGGAACAGGCCGGCTATGACGGCACCAACCTGGCCCGCGACCACGGCGTGGTGGTGGTGTCCCTGAACCACCGGCTCAATGCCCTGGGTTTCCTGGACCTGAGCGCTTACGGTGCCAAATATGCGTTCAGCGGCAATGTGGGGATGATGGACATCGTGAAGGCTCTGGAATGGGTGAAGGCTAATATCGCCAACTTCGGCGGCGACCCTTCCAACGTCACCATCTTTGGCCAGAGTGGCGGCGGCGGCAAGGTGAGCACTGTCATGGCCATGCCCAGCGCCAAAGGCCTGTACCACAAGGCCATCGTGCAGAGCGGCTCCATCACCACGCTCATGAATCCCAAATATTCCCGTCGCATCGGCGCCGCCACGGTGTCGCACCTGGGCATTTCGCCTGCCAAGATCGACGAAATGGCCACCGTTCCTTATGAAAAGCTCCTGGCCGCCTATCGGAAGGCCGTGGAAGACGTGCGGGCCGAAGCCCAGCAGGACGGTGCCCTTCCCACCAACTTCCTGGACATGATTCTCTTCGGCCAGCTTCCTGTTGCGGATGGTGAAGTGATTCCTTTCCAGCCTGCTACTCCGGA
This sequence comes from uncultured Bacteroidales bacterium, assembly GCA_947302825.1. Classification (GTDB taxonomy): domain Bacteria; phylum Bacteroidota; class Bacteroidia; order Bacteroidales; family UBA932; genus Cryptobacteroides. The sequence continues at coordinate 1,346 of CAMYWP010000120.1, read as the reverse complement.
AGCCCTGGCACTTTCCAAAGACATCCCTGTTATTATAGGTACGGTATACAACGAATTTACTCCCAATCAGGAAGACCCCATTTTCCGTCCGCTGGCCCTTCAGCAGGCCGCCGACCGCACGGCTGCCGGCTGCGCGCCCGTGTACCTTTATCGTTTCGACTGGGCCACCCCCGTCCTGGACGGCGTGATGGGCAGCACCCACTGTCTGGAAATTCCTTTCGTCTTCGATAACGTCCTCCTGCACAGGACCTTCACCGGCGGGGCCGATGACGCCGTGCAGCTGGGTCACCGCATGAGCAGCGCCTGGGCCGCCTTTGCCAAGACCGGCACGCCCGCTGCGGAAGGCCTCCCGGAATGGACGCCCTATCCTGCCAATATGAATTTCAATATAGAATCTACAATCAACAATATTAATTAACCATTAAAACTGATCGCATGAGAAAATCTCTGTTCAGAAGGATGGCAGCCTTGGCGCTGTCTCTCCTTGTGGGAGTGTCCCTTTCTGCCCAGCAGAAGGTGACGATCTCCGGTGTAGTTACCGACGACCAGAACGAGCCGATGATTGCCGCCGGTGTTGTCCAGAAGGGCACCACCAACGGTACCGTCACCGACTTGGACGGTAACTTTACCCTCACGGTTCCGGCCGGTTCCATCATCGAATTCTCCTCTGTGGGCTATGTGTCCCAGGAGTATGTGGCAACCAAGACCGCAACCATCACCATCAAGATGGAGACCGACACCCAGATGATTGAAGAAACCGTCGTGGTGGGTTACGGTGTCCAGAAGAAATCCGATGTCACGGGCGCCATCTCCCAGGTGAAGTCCGAGGACATCCAGAACCGTACCATCACCAGCCCGGAGCAGGCCCTTGGCGGTAAGACCGCCGGTGTGCAGGCTTATGCTTCATCGGCCCGTCCGGGTGCCACCCCGGCCATCCGCGTGCGTGGTATCTCCTCCAACAACGACGCCAACCCCCTGTACGTGGTGGACGGCCGTATCACCACCTCCATCGCCGGTATCGACCCTAACGATATCGAATCCATGGAAGTGCTGAAGGACGGTGCCTCCGCTGCCATCTACGGTGCAGAAGCCGGTAACGGTGTGGTGATGATCACCACCCGCCGCGGTAAGGGCGACGGCAAGATCAGCTACTCCTATCAGCTCTCTTCCCAGAGCCTGGGTAAAGTGCCCCAGGTGATGAACTCCGAGGAATTCATTGAATTCTACATGGAAAAGGGTAGCATCACCCTCAAGGACGTGTACAGCAAGTGGGATCAGAAGACCAACACCGACTGGCTGGCCGAATCCTATGAGAACTCCCTCATGCACCACCACAACCTCACTTT
>CAMYWP010000119.1 GCA_947302825.1 uncultured Bacteroidales bacterium | reverse complement strand
TCTCCGCAGAGGGAATCGCAAAGCTTTTGAAGGAACTCAACGAGGCCAATCTGGACCTGCACCTTCACACCGTCGGTGAGCGCGCATCCCGTACCGTGCTGGATGGCGTAGAGATGGCCAAAAAGGAGATGGAAGACAACCTCCATGTGAGAGTGACCTGCGCCCATCTGGAAATCGAGTGCGACGATGATCTGGAACGTTTCGCCAAACTGGGCGTGTTTGCCAACTTCACACCTCACTGGCACTCCGGAGATCCCGCCATTGCGGCCACCTGGCTCGGTATGGATCGCGCCTGCAAGCAGTTCCGCTGCAAGACGGTCTGGGACAGCGGCGCCACCGTGGCCTGGTCCAGCGACAACATCGTCTTTATGGATTTCACCACCTGGAACCCCTACCTGGGTATGGAAGTGGGCATGACCCGCTGGATTACCGAAAAGACCCGGGACTACCCGTATACCGTAGCGTCCAAAGTATTCCCTCCCGAGAACGAGAGGATGAACATTGAGGAAATGCTCATCGGCTACACCATCAACGGCGCCAAACAGCTGGGCATCGAGGATAAGAAGGGATCCATCGAAGTGGGCAAGGACGCCGACTTCCTGGTGTTCGACAAGGACCTGCTGACGGCAGAGAAAGAAGGCTTCAGCTACAACAAGCCCGCTGATGTGTATTTTGCCGGCAAGAAAGTGAACTAATCTAAACTGAAATGACTATGAGCAAGACTTTACCTTTGGACTATTCCAATAAAGCCAATTGGTATAAGCTTCCTGAGATTAGCAAAGAGGTTGACACGTTCTACATCTACGCCACGGAGTACATCCTGGGCAGTTTTGAGCCGGGCGCTCCCGATTTCGCACCCATCGACAACGTGGAGATGCGGGAAGGTGTGAAGGTGGAATATAGGGACCACGCAGCCGCCTTTGCAGAAGTAACCAATGTATTCCTGCCGTATTACAGACAATCCGGCCTGAAGTACGCCGGTGAAATCTTCGCGAAGACCGGGAGTGCCGAAGGTGCGTTTATGGGGATGCCCATTGACGATATCACCGCTGCGCTGGACTACTATTTTGAGCATTGCAATGGCGGGCGTCCCTTCATCATTGCCGGTCATAGTCAGGGATCGTCCATGGCGTTAGTGCTGCTCCGCACCTACTTCAAGGATCACCCCGAGTATTATTCACGTATGCTGGCTGCCTATACCATCGGCTACTCCGTCACCAAGAGTTACCTTGCCGCCAACCCGCACCTGAAGTTTGCTACCGGCGAGACCGATACGGGCGTCATCATTGCTTTTAACACAGAGGGCCCCAAGAATGTGGAACTCAAAGCCCACAATGTAGTGGTCCTGCCCGAGACCATGAGCATCAACCCTCTGAACTGGAAGCTGGACGAAACCTATGCACCGGCCAGTATGAACCTGGGTTCCATCATCCTGAACGAGGAAACGGGAGAGCGCACCATCGGAGATGTCGGTGCCGATGCACAAATCAACCTCGAGCGCGGAGTGGTGGTGACGCATGCCAAAGTTCCGGAGGTGTCAGAGGAGGTCGCTGAAAAATCGGCCGCATTCTTCGGACCGGATGGTCGCCACGCCTACGACTATATGTACTACTTCAACAACATCAAGGCCAACGTGGCCAAGCGCGTTGCAGCTTATAAAGACAAAAAATAAGATGGTTAGCGAGAACAAAAAGATAAGCGGCTCTTATGACAAGTCGCTGGCAGTCAAGTGTATCAACGGTACTTTCGTGGGCACGAAGACGGAGAATGTCATTTCCTACAAGGGTATTCCTTTCGTAGCGCAGCAGCCTGTTGGCAGCCTGCGTTGGAAGGCCCCTGCAGGCTTTGTGCCGGACGAAGGCGTATATGAAGCCTTTTATTTTCCCAAAGCTTCCTGCCAGGATAAAGCCGTCATTGCGTATCAGGGTGAAGACTGCCTGTATCTGAATGTGTGGAAGGCCGATGATGAACCGGGGAAGAAGAAACCCGTCCTGGTGTGGATTCACGGCGGCGCTTTCGTTTCCGGAGGAACCGGAGTGGATCTGTTTGACTGTGCCAACCTGACAAAGGAGAATCCGGATGTCATCTTCGTTACCCTTCAGTACAGACTGGGTGTCCTGGGTTTCCTGCATCTGTCCCATCTTCCGGACGGAGCGGACTATCCCGATTCCCAGAACTTGGGCCTTTTGGACCAGCAGATGGCCCTGAAGTGGGTGCATGAGAATATCGCAGCCTTCGGCGGAGACCCGGACAACGTGACCATCTGGGGCGAATCGGCCGGTGCAGGAAGCGTGACCATGCAGCCGCTGCTCAAAGGCTCCCAGCAGTATTTCAAGAAGGTTATCGCCCAGAGTGGCGCCCCCTGTCAGACGAATTCCAGTGAAGAAGCCATCGAGGCCACCAATGATTTGTTGAAGGCCCTTGGCTGCAGGACCGTCGCCGAAATGATGAAGTTCCCGGCCGATAAACTGGTGGAAATAGGCGCTCAGGCGGTTGCCCTGCGCCTTTTCCCCGAACGGGACGGACGCATCCTGCCGTTGGATCCCTGGAAGGAATACGCTGGCGGCGTTGCCAAGGATATTACCTTCCTCCAGGGTTGCAACAAGGATGAAATGAACTGTTTCGTTGCCGACTGGACCGTGGAAGGATTCAAAGCGTGGGCTAAGGACCGTAAGACGAAGAAGTATGCCCATCTGCTCACGGATGAGGAAAAAGCGAAGATTGAAAGCTTCTGCAAGGAAGGTGCTGTAGAGGACTGGGAACCGGACAGCCGTCTTTTCAGCCACAGCTGGTTTATCGAGGGCGCTATCAGGATGTCTGAGTGCCAGACCCTCGCCGGAGGTAAATCCTACACATATTACTATAGAGTGGAGTCTTCAGACCCGATCCGGAAGAGTGCCCATTTTGAAGAAGTCCCCATCGTCTTTGCTCATCCGGAATGTATTGAAGGAAGGCCCTACGACCCCGCCTTCTCAAAGGCTATGCGGGGGATGTGGGTGCAGTTTGCCAGGACTGGCGTTCCGTCCCCGGACTGGCCGCTCTATGACCTCAAGGACAAGAGGGTGATGGTCCTGGATGAATTCGACATCCACCCGGCCAAAGAATCCGAGGTTAAAATCGTGGATTGGGACAGGACCTGGTTCCTGACCAAGTATTACATGCTTTAACAGGAGAATCTCATAAGAATATGGAACAAAGTGAGATCAGAGATATCTTGAAAGAGATGTTCGGCGGCGAGAACCGGCCGATTACCGATGGGAATTATGACCGGTCGCTGGCCGTCAAATGTATCAACGGTACCTTTGTCGGCAGAAAGAAGGACAATATCACCGTCTTTCGGGGCATCCCTTACGTGGGCCGGCAACCCGTCGGGAAACTGCGCTGGAAGGCTCCGGTGGATATCGTTCCGGACGACGGCGTCTATGAGGCCTATTACAATGCGAATAGCGCCTTGGGCAACGGACAATTGGAAACGGGCTCCCTTTATTATATGGATGAGGACTGCCTGTATCTGAACGTCTTTAAGTCAGATGAGGCTGCCGCCGGGAAGAAACCCGTTATGGTTTGGATTCACGGTGGTGCCTTTGAGGCAGGCGGAACTATCGACCCGATTTTTGACTGCGTCAATTTCGTGAAGGAGAATCCGGATGTCATCGTTGTTACCATTGCCTACAGGCTGGGCGTGATGGGCTTCCTGCATCTGTCTCACCTGGCAGACGGCAAAGATTATCCGGATGCCCAGAACCTGGGCTTACTGGATCAGGTGAAGGCGTTGAAGTGGGTGCACGAGAACATAGCAGGCTTCGGCGGAGATCCCGAAAACGTGACCATCTGGGGTGAATCGGCCGGCGCCGGAAGCTGTACGCTGCTTCCGCTGATTCCGGGATCCCAGAAGTACTTCCATCGGCTCATCGCCGAGAGCGGCTCCGTTAACCTGACCCGCTCTCCGGAAGAGGCCATTGCGTGCACCGAAAAACTGATGGAGGCGCTGGGCTGCAAAACCGTGACGGACCTCTTGAAGGTGTCTGGAGAGAAACTCCTGGAGACGGCCAGCGCCATCCTCTTCCTGCACCAGTTCCCCGAACGGGACGGGAAGTATCTGCCTGCAGACACCTTTGCGGCCTATGCCGGCGGTGCGGCCAAGGATATAGAAATCCTTGTGGGCTGCAACAAGGACGAAATGAACTTCTTCGTGTCCAGTTTCGGCCTGGAAGGCTGGGGCGTTTGGGTAGAAGAGCGCAAGAAGGGGAAACTCGCCCAGTTGCCCGCAGAAGAAAAAGCGCTGGTGGACAGTTACAGGAAGGATGTGGGGGGAGACTGGTTCCAGCCGGACGCCAGCCTGTTAAGCCAAAGCTGGTTCAATGCGCCCATCATCAAACTGTCGGAGTGCCAGACTATGGGTGGCGGCAAATCTTACACCTATTTCTTCACGCCGGAGTCGCCAGACCCCGTCATGAAATGCGGACATGCCATAGAACTGGCCATCGTTTTCAATCATCCGGAAGCCACTTCCGATATGGGCCGTGCGTTCGATGAGAACTTCTGCCGGGCTATGCGCCGGATGTGGGTCCAGTTTGCCAAGACGGGCGTTCCGTCGGATAATTGGCCGCTCTACACCTTGAAAAACAAGGAGGTGATGGTACTGGACGAGTTTGATATCCATCCCGCCAAGGAATCCGAGGTGAAGATTGTAGATTGGGACAGGACCTATTTCCTCACCAAGTATTACGCGCTGTAAAAGACTATGGACAAGATTATTCCCATTGATTATTCCAATAAAGCCAACTGGTATCAGATGCCGGAGGTTACCAAGGAATTCGACACGTTCTACATCTACTCGACCATATTCATGGGCGCGAACGAGGGTGACCCCGACTATGCAACGCTCGACAATGCCGAGTTACTGGCGGGGATACCGATCGAGCACGCCATTAAGTCCAGCGTGTTTGAGGAATCCACCAACTTGTTTATTCCGCTGTACCGTCAGAGCAGTTTGAAACATGCGTTTGAAGCCTTTGAGAAGGACGGGAACATTGATGCGGCTCTTATCGGCATTCCCTATACCGACATTACCGCCGCATTGGACTTCTACTTTGAGCATTGTAACAACGGCCGCCCCTTCGTCATCGCGGGACACAGCCAAGGCGCAGCCATCCTCCGCCTGGTATTGAAAGACTACTTCAAGGAGCACCCCGACTACTATAAGCGCATGGTGGCGGCATACGCCATCGGCTATTCCATCACGAAGGAGGACCTGGAGGCCAACCCGCACTTTAAGTTTGCAACTGGTGAAACAGATACGGGTGTCATCATAAGCTGGCACGCCGAAGGCCCGAAGAATGTGGAGGCGGACTTGCCGCTCCCGAACCTCATCATTGCCAAGAACGGAGTGGCCATCAACCCGCTGAACTGGAAGTGCGACGAGACTTATGCCGCTGCCAGTATGAACCTGGGCTCGATGGTTATGGACCCGACCGGCGCAACCGCCATCCGTGACATCGATGCCGATGCGCAGCTGTGTCTTGCCCGTGGCACGGTGATAACCAACGCCCAAGCTACGCCCAATGAAATGGCCGACCTTGCCGGACCGCAGTGCTACCACCAGGACGACTACTCCATTTTCTACAACAATATCAAAGACAACGTGGCCAAACGCGTTGCAGCCTATAAAAACAGATTTTAATTATAATAGAATAAAGCGATGAACCAGGATTTTGTAAAAGCCGACCTTGTGGTCTATGGCAAGATTTTTACGGCCGATGAAAAGCCGATGGCAGAAGCCTTTGCGGTGAAGGACGGCAAGTTCGTTTATGTGGGCGACAAGAAAGGCGCTGACGCCTATATTGAAGCCGGCAAGACCGAGATTGTGGACTACACCGGCAAGGGCCTAGTGATGCCCAGCTGCGGCAACGGTCACGCGCATTATTCGATAGGTGTTGCTCTGCCGATCGTCGGAACTGTAGCCATTGGGGCAGATCCTGATAAGTTTATGAAAGAACTTGTCCCCGCTGCTGTTAAGAA
>CAMYWP010000118.1 GCA_947302825.1 uncultured Bacteroidales bacterium | reverse complement strand
TGCTGTAGCAGGCCTTGGCCATGGACCGGAGCGCCAGGATCTGGATGGCGCCCAGTTCCGGTTTGTCCTTGGCATCGGTCATGAGTCCGTTGAGGGTATGGGCAATGTCCTTGCCGTTCTCGATGGACCCCACCTGGTAGCCGAAATGGGAGGCGAAATCCCTCAGGCCGCTCAGTTTTTCCATGTTGGGAAGGTCGTGGACGCGGTAGACGAAGGTTTTGGCCTTGGCCTGCGCGTGGCCGTTCATCTTGCCGCAGGTGGCCACATATTCGGCCACGGAGCGGTTGGCCAGCAGCATGAATTCCTCGATGAGCCAGTTGGCCTCCTTGGAAAACTTCTGGTGTACGCCCACGGGTTTGCCGTTTTCGTCAATGTCCACCTTCATTTCCGGCCGCTCGAAGTTCACGGCGCCCGCCTTGAAGCGGCGTTCGCGCAGCTGGAGGGCCAGTTTATTCAGCGTGAGCACGGCTTCTTTTACGGGTGCGGGCACCAGGCCGCATTCGCTGCCTTCACCGAACTCCTGTTCCATAGCCTGGTCCCCGGCCTCAATGATGGCCTGGGCCAGTTCGTAGTCGAAGCGGTAATCGGAGCATATATGGGTACGGCCGAACCAGGGGTTGAACACCTTGGCGTGTGGCGTGATCTCGAAGACGGCCGAATAGGTAAGTTTTTCCTCTCCGGGCCGCAGGGAGCACAGTTTGTTGGAGAGTTTTTCCGGTAGCATGGGCACGGTGCGGTCCACCAGGTACACGGAGGTGCCGCGCTCCTGCGCTTCCTTGTCCACGGCGCTTTCCGGCTTCACGTAATAGGAGACATCGGCAATGTGAATGCCCACCTCGAAGTTGCCGTTGTCCAGTTTCCGGAAGCTCAGGGCATCGTCGTAGTCCTTGGCGTCCGTGGGGTCGATGGTGAAGGTGAGTACCTTCCGGAAATCCCGGCGGCCTGCGCGGTCTTTGTCGGTGATGGCGTCGGGAATCTTATCGGCCGCATTCTCCACGGCTTTTGTGAAGCGGTAAGGCAGGCCGAATTCGGCCAGGATGGCGTGCATCTCGGTTTCGTTCTCTCCGGGCATGCCCAGGACGTCCACCACGTGTCCGTGGGGGCAGTGTTCGCCGCGTTCCCAGCCGTCCACCACAGCCGCCACCTTCATGCCCCGCTGGGCGCCTTCCGGTACGGGAACCGAGATGTCATAGGGCATGGTCTTGGAGCCCATGAGTACCCATCCCTGTTTGCCCACAATGTGCAGGATGCCCACGAAAGGCCGGTTGGAGCGCTCCAGCACGGCGATCACCTCGCCGCTCCGGCGCTTGGCCTGGCCGGTCTTCTCCTGCGTCACGGCCACTTTCACGGTATCCCCGTGCAAGGCGCCGCGCGTCTTGTTGGCTTTTACATACACGTCTTCTTCCTGGCCCTCGATGCGTACGAAGATGAATCCTTCGCGGGACATGAGGGCCTTCCCCACATATTCGGGGATTACGCGCTTCGTTTTATGGTTTTTCCGGTTGGGGCTGTTTTTGCGTCTGGACATGTTACTCGATTATATCGAGTACAAAGATACGCAATATTTGCCAAACTTCCTTTCCGATACTTCCGGAGAAAGCCGCCCGGTGTTCTGGCGAGCTTTTCGGGAGCGCCAGGGCCGCTTTTTGCTCCCGGATGGGTCCGGAAATGATTCTCGGGAGCATTGGGGTTACCTTTTGCTCCCTGTTTCTCGGAAACCGTCCAAGAGGGAAAACAAATTTTTCGGGGTAAAAATGTGTGGAACTTTTGGCGGAAATCATTGTAAACAATTAGAAACCAGTGGATTGAGTTTTTATTCGTGTAACACTTTTTTACACGGATAATTATTTGCTACTTTGTACCTCCGGGGACAGGTCTTTCGTAAAAGCCCTGGAGTTATGAAAAAATGAGTAACAACAATGACTTCTGGGCACAGGAAAAAGTGTGCGATGAACAGTTTTTAAGCGGCGGCCCTTTTTATATGATCAGCACTGAGGACTTGCCCTGGCTTCTGTTTGAGAGTGATGATGATTTCAAGGAAGGAACCAACCTGGTAGCCATAGCGGTGGTGGGGCTCCATTTGCAGATTCTGGTGGATGTAATCATGAACAATCATCTGCACCAGGTGGTGGAAGGTCCTTATGACCAAGCGCTTATCTTTGCGGAAAAACTCCGGAAACAGATGCGGGCATATCTTCGGCGAAAAGGCCGGACTCTCAAGGATTGGGATATCCAGATTAAGGAGATTACGGAATTGAAGTATCTGCGGAATGCCATCCTGTACGTTGCGAGGAACCCATATGTGGCTCACAGGGATGCAACCCCTTTGGGTTACCGCTGGGGAAGCGCCCATCTCTTGTTCAACCGCAATGTTTCCGATTACACTCAGGGCATTCTTTTCAAAGACCTCAGTTTCAGGGAGAAAAGGGAGCTGTGCCATTCCCATGAAATTGAACTTCCACAGGTCTACAGGGTGTCAGACGGCATGATACTCCGGCAGAGTTTTGTCTCATATAAGCGTGCTGAAGAGTTCTTCATATCGGCCAATCAGTTCTTCCAATGGCTGTCGCGCAAAAAGGAATCGGATGTTGAAACTGCCAAATGGATAGGAGAGAGTATCCTGCTACCTAACGATGATGTTTTCCGGATCGTTTCCGATTGGTTCGGAGTCAAAAGCATAACCAATCTCACGCCCGATGACCGTTTACAAGCAGCCCGACGTATGAAGGCCGAGCTCTCCTCCAACAACAAACAAATCGCGCAGGTTTTGCGGCTTCCCCAGCGTCAGATAGACCTCCTGTTCCCGCTTGCACAATAATCCGGGAGCACCAGAGCCACTTTTTGCTCCCGGACGGGCCGGTGGATGCTTTCCGGGAGCACCAGACCCCCTTTTTGCTCCCGGTTAGCGCCAGATGTAGACTTTGTCGTTGCGGCGGGGATGGATGGGGGCGCCGGGAGCGGCATCGGCGTTCAGGTGGTCTTCGGGCATGGAGTCCAGGGGAACGGCCACGGAACAGCGCTGGCCCTGGGGGCACACATCGGCCGGTTCCAGATCCACTCGTAAGTCTTCAGCCGTGATTTCAATCATGCCGGTGGTGGGGCCGATGAAAAGGAGCTTGTCGCCCCTGTGCAGCGGCGTGGCATCCACTTGGATTTCGGCCACTTGAAGGCGTGAGAACCAGTTGGTTACGTAACCGATATACACTTTCTGCCGGGTGGCGCTGCTGCCGTACTTGGCACTCCATTCGCCCATATAGGCGCCCAGGTAATAGCCGTCCCAGAAGCCCCGGTTAAATACGGTGGCCAGTCGCTCTTTCAACTGCGTACCTAGCTCCGGCGTGAAACGCCCTTCGGCCACGGCATCGGCCGCTTGCCGGTAACATTCGGCCGTGATTTTCACGTAGTCGGCGCTGCGGGCGCGGCCTTCAATCTTGAACACCTGCACGCCGGCCTCCACGAACTTATCCAGGAACTCGATGGTACACAGGTCTTTAGGAGACATCAGGTATTTGTTGTCCACGTGGATTTGGTTGCCGGTTTCGTAGTCGGTGAGGAGGTAGCCGCGGCGGCAGGCCTGCAGGCAGGCACCCCGGTTGGCACTGGCGGCGTAGGCGTCCAGCGAAAGGTAGCACTTGCCGGATACAGCCATGCAGAAGGCCCCATGGGCGAACATTTCAATGCGCACCAACTCCCCGGAAGGGCCGCAAATGTGCTGGGATACAATGGCTTCGTGAATGGCTTTCACCTGTTTCAGATCCAGCTCGCGGGCCAGGACCACAACATCGGCCCATTGGGCGTAAAAGCGCAGCGCTTCTACGTTGGAGATGCTCAATTGCGTGGAAATATGCACTTCCAGGCCGATTTTCCGGCAGTATAGGATGCAGGCCATGTCGGAGGCTATGATGGCGTTCACCCCGGCAGCCTTGGCGGCGTCCAGTGTTTCATAGGCCGCCTGCAAATCTTCGGCATAAAGGGTGATGTTCAGCGTCATATAAGCCTTGATGCCGTAGGCGCGGCAGATGCGCATCACCTCCGGCAAATCTTCCCGGGAAAAATTGCCGGCCGAATGGGACCGCATATTCAGGTGGCCGATGCCGAAATATACGGAATCGGCCCCGCCTTCGATGGCCGCGGCCAGACAGGCGAAACTGCCCGCAGGGGCCATGATTTCCAATTCTTTTTTGTGCATACGCTGCAAAGGTACGCAATTAATTGCTATCTTTGCCCGGTTAAAGGAAAAACTGATCCTATATGAAAAAACTGAAACGTTCCACCATAGAAGCCCTTGTGTTCCTGGCCCTTCTGATTGCCGGATTCTCTTTGCTGGGCTCCCGGATGGGCAGTGGAAACATGCTCAAGACCCTCATGAACACGGCGCACGACCTTCTGCTCAATACCGTGTTCTACCTCATGGGCATCACCGTCCTCACGGGTGCGCTGTCCAAGCTAATGTCGGAATTCGGGGTGGTAACGTTGTTGGAACGCTTCCTGCGGCCGCTCATGAAGCCGTTGTTCAACCTGCCCGGTGTGGCTGCGCTGGGTGCCGTGATGACTTTCCTTTCCGATAATCCGGCCATCATCGCCCTGTCCAAGGACAAGACTTTCAGCGCCTATTTCAAGAAATACCAGCTGATCTCCCTCACCAACTTCGGTACTGCGTTCGGTATGGGTTTCGTGGTCATTATCACCATGATCGGCTACGGACAGCTCACGGGGGCCCTGGTGGGCCTTTTCGGCGCCTTCTGCGGCTCCATCATCTCCACCCGCCTTATGCAGCGCAGCTGCCTGAAAACCTATCCTGAATTGGACAGCCCCGTACAGGATTCCGTGGCCGAAAGCAGTGACGATGTTCCTGCAGAAGCCGAACACAAGGACGGCATCTTCATGCGTTTCCTGAACGCTGTGCTGGACGGCGGTAAGAACGGTGTGGAACTGGGTCTGCAGATTATCCCCGGCGTGCTCATCATCACCACGGCCGTGATTATGATCACCTTCGGCGCCGGTCCTTCGGGCGTGTACGACGGTTCCTCCTCTCAGGGTGTTCCCATCCTGCCCTGGCTGGCCGAAAAAATCCACTGGGTGTTCGAATGGCTCTTCGGCTTCCAGCACATGGAGCTCATCGCCTTCCCCATGACCGCCCTGGGTGCCGTGGGTGCTGCCCTGGGCCTGCTGCCCACCTTCAACGGCGCCGGCATCCTGGACGGCAACACCATCGCGGTGTTTACGGCCATCGGCATGTGCTGGAGCGGCTTCCTGTCCACGCACACCGCCATGCTGGATTCCCTGGGCTACCGTAAGGTTATTTCCAAAGCCATCGGCGCACACACCATCGCCGGTCTGTGCGCGGGCATCATCGCCCACTTCGTATTCCTTTTGATTTCGCTCATCTGAGCCCGCGCCACCCTCTTCGGGAGCAAAAACAAGCCGTAGCGCTCCCGAAAGGCATTTCCGGAGGCAATTGGGAGCAAAAAGGGGGTCTGGTGCGCCCGTCCCGAAGACTACCAGCTGATGGCGGGCTGCAAAAGGGCCTGGTGCAGCTGCTCGTCGTATCGGAGGCGTACCTGGATGCCGGCTTCCTGGAAGTAATAGCGTACTACAATCTCCTCTTCGATGAAGGGGATAATCTCGTCCTTTTTCAGGCGCAGGAAGGTTTCCTTGTCCATTTCCAGGGACTTCTGCAGGGCGTCCAGTTCGCCGGAGAGCGTTTCCGTGAGACCGTCTTCGGCCAGGGATTTTTTCATCTCGTCGAACAGGGCGCGGGCCGATGAACGGTAGTCAAAGGTCTTATCGGCCGCAAAGGTGATGAAATCTTCGTAATCCGTGAAGTGGAAATCCTCCAAGGCGGGGATGCTTTCGTGCTTTTTCACGTACTCCAGGGCATATTGCTCCAGCACGCCGCTGTACACCACGGAATAGGTGAGGCGGGAGTAGCGGTGGGCTTTCACTACAAAGTCCGGCGTGATGCCGCCGCCGTCGCGCACCGTGCGCCCGTGAGCGGTGGTGAAGCTGTGACTGAGCGAATCCGGAATGTAGCCCACGCTGCCGTCTTCGTTGCGGTGGGAATAGTCGATGGCCTGGACGCATCGGCCCGAAGGCGTATAATACTTGGCGGTGGTCACTTTGAGCTGACCGTCGTAGGGGAGGG
>CAMYWP010000117.1 GCA_947302825.1 uncultured Bacteroidales bacterium | reverse complement strand
AAGGCTTGCCGGTGTAGATGCACTTGCCTTCTTCCATGCATACGGCGCTGTCCACGGGGATGCACCGGATGGTGGCTTTGGTCTCTTCCTGGATCTTGGCTTCTGTTTCGGCCGTGCCGTCCCAGTGGCAAAGCAGGAGACCGCCTTTCTCAATCTCTACCTTGAAATCTTCCCAGGTGTCCACCTTGCGGATGGAAGCATCGCGGAAAGCCAGGGCCTTGTTGTAAATGTTCTTCTGGATATCGTCCAAAAGGCCGATAATCCGGTCTTCCAGGCCTTCCAGGGGTTCGGAAATCTTTTCCAGGGTGTCGCGGCGGGCCACCTCTACGGTGCCGTTCTGGAGGTCGCGCGGGCCCATGGCCAGGCGCACCGGAACGCCCTTGAGCTCCCATTCTGCAAATTTGAAGCCGGGACGCAGGGTGTCGCGGTCGTCGATCTCTACGCTGTGGCCCTTGGCTTCCAGAGCCTTTTTGACTTCGTACATTTTATCCAACACGGCATTGTGCTCTTCCTCGCTCTTGTAGATGGGAACCATCACCACCTGGATGGGGGCCAGGGCGGGAGGGAGTACCAGGCCGTTGTCGTCGCCGTGGGCCATGATGAGCGCGCCCATCAGGCGGGTGCTCACGCCCCAGGAAGTGGCCCAGACATAGTCCAGCTTGCCTTCCTGGTTGGTGAAGGTAACGTCGAAACTCTTGGCGAAATTCTGACCCAGGAAGTGGGAGGTACCGGCCTGCAGGGCCTTGCCGTCCTGCATGAGGGCCTCGATGGTCATGGTGTCCAGGGCACCGGCAAAACGTTCGCCGGGGCTCTTGTGTCCCACCACCACGGGCAGGGCCATCACCTCACGGGCAAAGCGGGCATACACGTTCACCATCTGCTCCTTGCGCTCTTCGGCCTCCTGGGCGGTAGCGTGGGCGGTATGGCCTTCCTGCCACAGGAATTCGGCCGTGCGCAGGAACAGGCGGGTACGCATTTCCCAGCGCACCACATTGCACCACTGGTTGCAAAGGATGGGGAGGTCTCTCCAGCTGTGTACCCAGTTCTTATAGGTGTTCCAGATAATGGTCTCCGAGGTGGGACGGACGATGAGTTCCTCTTCCAGTTTGGCGTCCGGATCCACCACAATGCCGTTGCCGTCCGGCGCGTTCATGAGCCGATGATGGGTGACCACGGCGCATTCCTTGGCAAAACCGGCCACGTGCTCCGCCTCCCGGCTGAAGAAGCTCTTGGGGATGAACAGCGGGAAATAGGCGTTCTTCACGCCGGTTTCCTTGAACATGCCGTCCAGGATATGCTGCATCTTTTCCCAAATGGCATAGCCATAGGGCTTGATCACCATGCAGCCGCGTACTGCGGACTGCTCTGCCAGATCGGCCTTTACAACTAGGTCGTTGTACCATTGGGAGTAATTGTCGGAGCGTTTCGTTACCTCTTTAGCCATACGTGTATTTGCTTTTTTTCGTTTTTGTGCGTATTATTGTCTGTTGAAAGGGGACTGAAAGGTATAAAAATTGCAGAATTCCCTTTTAAGCCCGGCCTTCCGGGCACAAAGATACTTATTTTTATTGGATTAAAGGAGGTACTGACAATGAAAAAGCGTTTTTTGGCCTATGCGGCTGCGGCCTTCGTCGCCCTGGGTTGCTCTTCCACGAGCCAGCTCCGGACACAGGTCTACGATGACGGTGTCTACTCCCGTCCTACCCCTGTTGCGGTGAAGGAAGTAACCGCGACGGATGCCGAATTGGATAATCTTCTGGCCGAAAGCAAAAGCTCGCAGGCCTATATCATCAACAGCCAGGGAGACACCCTGGTGGTCCCAGCAGGGAAGACCGTTCTGTTCAACAACACTGATATAAAGGTGGTGGATTCACGTGCATGGCTGTACGATTATTCCTGGTCTTTCCGTCCCTGGTATATGTGGGATTACTATTATCCCTGGCGCGGCCCCTGGTATTACGACTACTGGTACTACGACCGCTGGGCCTGGGATCCCTGGTACAACGACTGGGTATTCTGGCACGGCCGCTGGAACTACCGCTTCTATTGCCCCTGGTCTTTCTGGTACGATCCCTATCGCTACCCCTGGCACTACTACACTTGGTACGGCCCTTACGGACATGCACCCTTCTATTATGGTGGGTATTATTATGGCGGGTATTACTATGGCGGGGCCGGCGGTCATCTGCATGGTTATACCAAGCAGGTGCCCTACGCTGGAAGTTCCCGTGCGCTGGGCGGATCGCGTCGCTCTGCAGGCCGCAGCATAGTGTCCAGCCGATATGCAGGCACTCGCAACGCCATGTCGGCCACTAAGTCCACCTCGGCGCGCCGTTCGGGCGTAACCACGCGTACTGCTTCCGGCAGCCGTTCCGGCGTCACCACCCGTTCTGCCAGTGCAACCACGCGCTCATCGGCCGTTACCCGTGCACCGGCAACAGGCAGCAGCAGCGTAAGCCGTTCTTCCGGCAGCATCTCCCGCTCCAGCGGCGGTGGCGTGAGCGAGTATTCCGGCGGCACCACTTCCCGTTCCTCGGGTACCACCACGCGCTCCTCCGGCAGTTCCAACTACCGTTCTTCAGGCAGCTCCAACTATCGTTCTTCTTCCAGCGGCGGTAGCGAGAGCCGTTCTTCCGGGAGTTATTCCGGAGGCAGTTCTTCCCGCTCTTCCGGCAGCTATACCCGTTCATCCGGCGGCGGTTCCACCGTCCGTTCCTCGGGTGGCGGTTATTCCGGCGGCAGTAGCGGCGGCGGATACTCCGGTGGTGGCGGTTCCCGTTCATCCGGCGGTGGATATTCCGGTGGCGGCGGTGGCGGTTCCCGTTCTTCCGGCGGTCGCCGATAACCTATAAATTTGCATTTTCCTATGAAAAAGATATTGACGCTCATCGTGGCGGCGGCCATTCCGCTCGCCCTATCTGCACAAGACTGGCTGGATGCCCGTTATTTTACGGAGAACAATTATCTCGGGACCGCCCGTACCCTAGGTATGGGCAATGCCGTAACCGCCGTGGGCGGAGACCCCGGTTCCATCGGCATCAATCCGGCCGGTTCGGCCGTGGCGGCTTATTCCCAGATCGTTCTCAGTCCCGGTTTCACTTTGTCCACCACCCGGGCCGTCGGTTCTTTCTCGCCGAGTGCTTCGGGTTCGGGAGATATCGTGAATACCCAATTCGGGCGTTTTGCACTTCCTAATTTCGGCATTGTCTTCAGCCTGGACAGAGACCGCCGTTCCGGTTGGAAGCGCAATTCTTTCGGCCTGGTTGTGAGCAGCACCAACAATTACGCCGACAGGATAGTGGGTTCCGGTATCAACGACGACAACTCTTATGCTGCATCGCTGGCCACTTCGGCCGAAGGATATACTGAATCGGTGCTGGGCTCCGAGAGCTGGTGGTACGACGGCAGTGATCTGGCCCGTATGCCCAAATGGGTGGACATGGCCGGCTATCGCAGCGGCATGTTCAACGGCATTCCCGGAGGAGGCAACCGTTATCAGGCGGTTACGGAGGTGCGTGACGCCGCCGGCAACTGCTGGCTGGCCGCTCCGCTTTACCAGAAGTACGGACAGCAGACCACCGGCAGCAAGTATGACATCCTGTTCAACTGGGCAGCCAATTACAACGATATCTTATACCTGGGCGTGAACGTGGGTGTTACCACCGTTCTGTATGGTATGACGGAATATTTCCAGGAAATGCCGGAAAATCCGGACGATTTCCCGGAAATTGCGTATACGGATGGCACTCGGGCCCGATTCAATTCCCTCCAGATGCAGCACACCTACTCCCTGCGTGGAGCCGGTGCCTATATCAAGGTGGGTGTTCTGTGGCGTCCTGTAGGCGGACTGCGCCTGGCTGCCGCTTTTCAGTCGCCCACTCTTATGAGCTTTACCGCCCGGCAGGCCTATTCCGCAGAGGTGAAGTTCACCGGGAAATCCATCGCACCGTCCACTACGCCGGAAGATTCCTGGAGCTATGGCATGACATCGCCTCTTCGCCTGAATGCAGGTATTGCGTACAGTTTCGGCCAGATTGCCGTATTAAGCGCCGATTATGAACTGGTGAACTACGGACAAATCCGCTATCGGGGAGTGGGCTCCGGCTCCACGCCCGCCTATCTGGAAGATGCCAATCTGGACATCAAGGAAGCCCTGGGCATCGCCCATCAGATGCGCGTAGGTTTAGAGGTAAAGCCCATCCCGGCCCTGTCCCTTCGCGCCGGATACAATCTGATCAGCTATGGCCAGAAGAACTGGCTGGAGGCCGACTGGAGCCTCACCCCGCTCACTTCTCAGGAGAAATGGTCCCTGGTCAAGCACAGTGCCTCTTTCGGCGTGGGGTATTCGTTCGGCTCCTTCTTCCTGGATGCGGCCGCCCGCGTACGTTTCTCGCCCACGGAATACATCATGCCTTATCAGTATTACACGTATCAGACGTTCACGGACAAGTATCCGGACACCAGCGTGATCACCCCGGAGATTGCTTTCCAGAGCAAGTTCGTGGATGTAATTCTGACGGCCGGCTGGCGTTTTTAAGGCGTTAAATCTGCCATTTTGTCAGCAAAGGAAGGCTGGCACGAAGTTCGATAAATCAAAAGGCGTTGCCCCGCTGGGGTGACGCCAATTTTTATACGCTAACAATTTAAAAAGAAAATACTATGGGTAAGATTATCGGCATCGACCTGGGAACTACCAATTCCTGCGTCGCAGTGATGGAAGGCAATCAGCCTACTGTCATCATCAACAACGAGGGGCAGCGCACCACCCCTTCCGTGGTTGCTTTCACGGACGGCGGCGAGCGTAAGATCGGCTCTCCGGCCAAGCGTCAGGCCATCACCAACCCCAACAACACCGTGTTCTCCATCAAGCGTTTCATGGGCGAGACCTATGATCAGGTGACCACGGAAGTGAACCGCGTACCCTACAAGGTAGTTCGCGGCGAGAACAACACTCCGCGCGTGGATATCAGCGGCAAGCTGTACACGCCGCAGGAGATATCGGCCATGATTCTCCAGAAGATGAAAAAGACGGCCGAAGAGTATCTGCGTCAGGAAGTGACGGAGGCTGTGATCACCGTCCCCGCCTACTTCTCCGACTCCCAGCGTCAGGCCACCAAGGAAGCCGGTCGCATCGCGGGTTTGGACGTGAAGCGTATCATCAACGAACCCACCGCAGCTGCCCTGGCCTATGGGCTGGACAAGAAGGAAAAGGATATGAAGGTTGCCGTGTACGACTTAGGTGGCGGTACCTTTGATATCTCCATCCTCCAGCTGGGCGACGGTGTGTTCGAGGTGCTCTCCACCAACGGCGACACCCACCTGGGCGGCGACGACTTCGACCAGGTGATCATCGACTGGCTGGCCTCCGAATTCGCAGCCGAGAACGGCGGTCTGGACCTCAAGAAGGACCCGATGGCCCTCCAGCGTCTGAAGGAAGCCGCCGAAAAGGCCAAGATCGAGCTCTCCAGCCAGACTTCCACGGAAATCAACCTTCCGTACATCATGCCCGTGGACGGCGTGCCCAAGCACCTGGTGAAGACCCTCACCCGTGCCAAGTTCGAGCAGCTGTCGGATGCCCTGTTCCAGCGCAGCATCGCCCCTTGCCGTCAGGCTTTGGCCGATGCCCACCTGAACCCCTCCGAGATCGACGAAGTGCTGCTCGTGGGTGGATCCACCCGTATCCCCAAGGTACAGGAGATGGTGAGGGATTTCTTCGGCAAGGAGCCCAACAAGAGCGTCAATCCCGACGAGGTGGTCGCAATCGGCGCTGCCATCCAGGGCGGTGTGCTTACCGGCGACGTGAAGGACGTGCTGCTTCTCGACGTCACCCCTCTGAGCCTCGGTATCGAGACCCTGGGCGGCGTGATGACCAAGCTCATCGAGTCCAACACCACCATCCCGGCCAAGAAGAGCCAGATCTTCTCCACGGCGGCCGATAACCAGCCCGGTGTGGAAATCCGCGTGCTGCAGGGCGAACGCCCCATGGCCAAGGACAACAAGCAGATCGGCATCTTCCATCTGGACGGCATTGCTCCGGCACCCCGTGGCGTGCCCCAGATCGAGGTAACCTTCGACATTGACGCCAACGGCATCCTGAACGTGAGCGCCGTGGATAAGGCCACCGGCAAGGAGCAGCACATCCGCATCGAGGCCTCCAGCGGCCTGTCCGACGCCGAAATCCAGCGCATGCGTGACGA
>CAMYWP010000116.1 GCA_947302825.1 uncultured Bacteroidales bacterium | reverse complement strand
GGGCAGTTGGTCGGGCGTGTCTATCCGGCCCAGGATACCGTGCAGGACATTGCCGCGGATGCGGACGCTGGCCTGGGGGCCGAAACTGCCGTCCGGGCCGAAATAGTCGGCCGCTTCAGGACTGAATTTGAGGCGTTTACCGCTGTCGGCCGGAAAAGATTCGTAGCTGGTTTCCAGGGGTTTTTCCTCCGTTTCCGGACGCCGTAACGTGTGGAAATCGTAGGGCGTTCCGGCCTTGTAATCGGTGGTCTGGACAAAGGCGTACAATAGTTGTGAAAGGTTCTTGTACTCCCCAGCTTTCTTAGGCGGTGGTGCGGCGATTACCTTGAGTCCGCAGCGTGCGCGGGTCAGTGCCACATAGAAGACATTCAGGTTGTCGATGGCCGCCAATTTCCGTTCCTGGAGGTACTGCTCTGAGAAAAGGGACTCTGCTGCGCCTCCATCCAATTTGACGCGGTAGACGCCATCGGCCTCTTCCTGCAACGGCGTTCCCTCCACTGCCGGACGGCACCAATAAGACGAGGCCTTATACAAGGTTACTTTCTCCGCAAAGGGGACTATCACGAAGGAAAATTCCAGGCCCTTGGACTTGTGGATGGTCATTACCCGCACGGCACTGCCGCTTTGGGGAGAAGCAATCTTGGGCTGGGCGTCTTCCCAGCTGCGCAGGAAAGCGTGGAGCTGGTTGCCGCCCGTGGATACCCAGTCCTGCAGATAGTCCATAAAGGCCTGGATATAAGGTATTTCCGCCTCAAACATGTCAGGGTCTGCCTGGCGGAGATCCCGCAGCAGGCCCTCGCACAAATCCACCAGCGAATGGTAGTGTTCCGGGATGTTCACTGAGAGGCTCCGGGCCAGGTAAGTGGCTACACCGGGCTTGTCCTGCGCGGCAGGCGCATCCACCAGCGAAAGCTGGGAGACCAGGCGGCGGACAGTAACGGAACTCTTCACGAAAAGGGAGTCGTCCGACACCACCGGAATCCCCTGCTCCACCAGGGCGGCGGCAACGGCGGCGCCTTCCGCATTACCCCGCACCAGGATGGCCATATCGGCCCATTCCCCGCCCCTGTCGCGAAGATCCTGAAGGGTTTGCAGGATTTCGCTCATCTGGTCTTCGGTGAAAAGCACTTCCACCGATCCGGGGGCCGTATCCCGGGTGCACACCTGCTGCCCGACATCCTGGTACAAATCCGACAAGCTGCCTTTCTGGGCGGGATCTTCGCCCAGCAACAAGTCCAGCTGCTCCGCCGCAAAGGGGAAGAAGGCGTTGTTGAACTCCACGATTTCCCGGCAGGTCCGGTAGTTGCCGTCCAGCACACGTACCTGCACGTCCCGGAACTCCTGTTCCAGTCGGCTGCCCAGGAGGTCCCAGTCACTGCCCCGCCAGCGGTAGATGCTCTGTTTCACATCGCCCACCACCAGCGAAGAAAAGCCGGCGCTCTCGCTATTGAGCAGCAACGGTCGGAAATTCTCCCACTGGATATCGGCCGTATCCTGGAATTCATCCAGGAGGAAATCTTCGTAGCGGACGCCCAGTTTTTCGTAGATGAAGGGGGCGTCGGTCCCGTCGATAAGCTGGCGCAGCAGGGTGTTGCTGTCGTCCAGGGAGAGGAGGTTTTTCTCTTTCTGGATCTGCGTCCAGGCGCTGCGAAGTTCCTCCGCTACGCCCAGGCCGTACAGCTGGCCCTGCAGGATACGCGCGGTTCCATAAAGCTGGAAAGGCGGGCCGAAACAGGCCAAAAACGCCTGCAGAGGGGCCTCCAGCATGCCTTCCACCTGCCGGCGCAGCTTGTCTTTGCTCTTGGCGAACCATAGCGCCGGGTCCGGCGCCTTCTGCAGGAAACTGTCCTTGGGCTTAACCACCGGGACCTGGCCCTCCGCGTACGTGTATAAGTGGGTAAGGAAGCCGCGGTTGCTTTCGGACGGATCCACACCGGCTTGCTGGAGGGTGTCCAGACAAGCCTTCGCCGCCGCCTGCACTTGCTTTTCAAAACCGGCCTCCACGGCCTGGCAGGCTTCCCGCAGCCGGTCCAGTTTTTCCCGGGGAAAGGTTTGCCCTTCCGGCAAGGCGGAAAGGCTGCCGGCCACTTCGTTGAGGCGTCCTTCCAGGGAAAATTTGCCGTTTTGG
Organism: uncultured Bacteroidales bacterium; assembly: GCA_947302825.1. Taxonomy (GTDB): domain Bacteria; phylum Bacteroidota; class Bacteroidia; order Bacteroidales; family UBA932; genus Cryptobacteroides. The sequence continues at coordinate 4,071 of CAMYWP010000116.1, read as the reverse complement.
CGCAGATCCTCCTTCACGCTCCGGCTGAGCCAGTCCAAAAGGGCATGGTCCTGCTCCGAAAGCCGGTCCAGCACCCGGTCCACGCTTTCGGCCACCAACGCCTCGCGGTCCAGCTGTACCTGATAATGGGAGAACTGGCCCAGCTCACGGGAAAACGCCCGCAGCGTCTGCTGGAAAAAGCGGTCGATAGTGGAAACCGCAAAGGCGGAATAATCGTGAAGGATGGCCGACAACTGCTGTTGGGCCCGCCGTTGCATCGGCCTCAGTTCCACATAGGGCGACGCCTCCGGATTCGTGGCCAACACATTCAGTTCCTGCAAGATGCGTCGCTTCATCTCGTCCGTGGCCTTGTTGGTGAAGGTGACGGCCAGCACATGCCGATAGGCGTCCGGCTTGTCGTTTTGCAGGATAAGCCGGATATATTCCCTTGCTAAATTATATGTCTTGCCGGACCCGGCCGACGCCTTGAGTATGCTCAGCACAGAACAAAAATAGTCAAAAATTTTAGGAAAAGGTGAACAACGAAAAGATTTTTTTAATAAATTTGAATGTTGTTTAGCGAAAAACACATTTAACCCTATTATATCAACTAAAACTTAGTTTATGCTAAAACGATTCATTTTGGTAGCACTTGCATGCCTCGCAGTGGGTGTGCAAGCGTTCGCTCAGAATGCCGTGACCGGTAAGGTCGTGGACGAAAAGGGCGAACCTGTGATCGGTGCCGGAGTCCAGATCAAGGGCTCTACCACCGGCGTAGCAACTGACCTGGATGGCCTTTTCAGCATCCGCGTAGCGGACAATGGCACCCTGGTCATTTCCTCCATCGGCTACAAGACTGTTGAAGTTGCAGTTAAGGGCCAGAAATCCATCAACGTGGTTCTGGAAGAAGACACCCTCTTCCTGGACGATGTAGTGGTTGTGGGTTACGGTACCGCCCGTAAGAAGGACGTTTCCGGCGCTATCTCCAGCGTTAATTACGGCAACGACTCCAACGTGGCATCCCTGCCGAACCCCAACGCCCTGTCCGCCCTGTCTTCCAAGGTGGCCGGTCTCAACTACGCTCCTACCTCCAGCGCCTCCGGTGACAACACCCAGACCATGACCATCCGCGGTAAGAACGCTATCCCTACCGGCGGTTCCATGTCTGCCTCGGCCCAGAGCGTCAACCAGCCCCTGCTGGTCATCGACGGTGTTCTCTCCTATGGCTCCATCAACTCCATCAACACCGCCGATATTGAAAGCATCGACGTGCTGAAGGATGCTTCCGCAGCCGCCATCTACGGTTCCCGTGCTGCTAACGGCGTTATCATCATCACCACCAAGCGTGGTAACGGTGGCACCCCTGTCGTAAACTTCAACGGCCAGGTGAGCATCTCCGACTGGAGCCGCATGCCCAAGATGGTCAACGACAAGGAAACCTTCCTGAAGAACCGCTTCTACAGCAAGAAGGGCGCCGGCAACGTGGACTACCAGGATAAGGAATGGTCCAGCTTCTCCAGCCTCGATCAGGCCGCCAACTACACCGGCATGCTTTCCCCTCGTGAACTCGAGGCCTGGAACGACGGCAAGTGGGTCAACTGGCTGGACGAGATCTCCCGCAAGGGCGTGGGTCAGAAATATGACCTGTCCGTCAGCGGTGGTTCCGACCGTGTGAACTACTACGCTTCCACCGACTACACCCGTCAGCAGGGTATCCGCAAGGGCGACGACTACGAGAAGTTCGGCGCCATGCTCAAGATGGACTTCCGCGTCACCGACTGGCTGTCCCTGGGTGCCAAGGTAAACTTCCTGGCTTCCAACAGCTGGGGCCAGAGCGCCAACATCCGTTACGCCATGTGGTACACCCCGCTCTCCTATGTCTATGCCCGTCAGGCCGGCTTCGAGAACTGGTACAACAGCGTTCCGGACAACAATACCGCCAGCCCCTTCATCGGCTCCGGTAAGAACGACTCCTACGCCTACACCGACCGCCAGAGCAAGAGCATGAACATCAACGGTGTGGCCTATGCCCAGGTAGACTTCCCCTTCCTCAAGGGCCTGAGCTACAAGTTCACCCTCCAGGGTCAGCGCAACGCCGGTTACAGCGACGTTTACAACAAACCCGAAATGTCCGTGAACACGGAGGACGTCACCCAGATGCAGAATCCTTACCAGTTCATCGGCAACGTGACCGGTCAGATTTCTTCCTCCAACTACCTGGCCTGGAACATGGACCACATCCTCACCTATAACAATGATTTTGGTCAGCACCACGTAGACGCCACCCTCGGTTACACCCGTGAAGCCACCAACAGCAACACCATGGGTTCTTCCTTCACCGGTTATCCCACTCCCACCACCCTGGGCGTGTACAACATCGAGGCCGCCAATTCCGTTACCGATACCTATCGCAACCGCGTAGAGACCCAGGCCGTGGGTTACCTGGCCCGCCTCAATTACAACTATGCCAGCAAGTACTACATCACCGGTAACTTCCGTCGGGATGGTTTCTCCGCCTTCGCAGAAGGCCACAAGTGGGGCAACTTCTTCGGCGCCAGCGCCGCCTGGGTACTGAGCAATGAGCAGTTCATCAAGAACCTGAACTTCTTCAACTTCCTGAAGCTGCGTCTGAGCTGGGGTCAGAACGGTTCCCGCAACATCAGCGCAGGTGCCACCCAGGCCACTATGGGCAAGGCCACGTCCAACAACGGTGCCATCACCATGACCTGGCTGGGCGACGCCAGCACCCTGGGTATGACCCTCACCAACCTGCCCAACCGTAACCTCACCTGGGCAACCGTTGAAAAGCTCAACCTCGGTATCGACTTCTCCATCGTGAACAACCGCATCAACGGTAGCTTCGATATCTATTCCGGCCGCACCACCAATATGCTGGTGGCCCGTTCCGCCCCGTACATCTCCGGTTTCAACGACGTGAACGACAACGTAGGTCTGGTAACCAACCGCGGTATTGAATTCACCCTGAACACCGTGAACTTCAACGGCAACGGCGACAACACCTTCCGTTGGGAAACCAACCTCATCTTCGACACCAACGAGAACAAGCTCGTCTCCCTCTTCGGCCCGGACTATGAGGGCAATGAGGCCGACGACGTGGCCAACGCCGTTTCCTACGGCCGTGAGTCTTACTACGCTCTCCTGGTGGGCCGTCCCCTGGGCGCCGCCTACGACGTGAAGAAGATCGGCATCTTCAACAGCCAGTCTGAAATTGATTCCTACACGGGCCCCGAAGGCAAGCCCATCCAGCCCGATGCCAAGCCCGGTGACCTCAAGTTCGAAGACTACAACAACGACGGTGTCATCGATGCCAACGACCGCCAGTATCTCGGTTCCCCGGATCCGCTGTTCACCATCAACTTTGGCAACACCCTCAAGTGGAAGAACTTCAGCCTGTTCTTCAACTTCCGTTGGGCCCAGGGCGACAAGACCCACTTCATCGGCCTTGACCCCTATGCCTTCGGAACCAATATGGGCGGCGGCGCCCAGCTGGCTCGCGTAAAGCCCTGGACTGAAGCCAACCCCTCTCAGGTATTCCCTCGCTACGGTTACTCCAACTACATGGAATATCAGTACTGGAACAGCCGCACTTACCTGAAACTGAAAGACCTGGTCTTCTCTTACACCATTCCGGCCAAGGCCATCCAGCGTGCTGGTATCAACAACCTCCGCGTGTATGTAGCCGCCACCGACCTCTTTACCCTCACCAACTGGTCCGGTATCGATCCTGAAACCGGTGGTACCATCGCCGCCGGCGCCTCTTCCAGCCGCTACGGCAGCAACGGCGCCTACAAGACCTTCACCTTTGGTGTGAACGTATCTTTCACCGCTCCTAAGAGGAAATAACTTAACAAGCGACGTATATGAAAAAGTATATATTCATTCTTCTCGCACTCTTCCTGGCCGTTTCCTGTAACGACAAGCTCTTTTTGGAAGAGCGTACGTACGAGGACGATACCAACAGCTTCTTCAAGAGCCAGCAATCTATCGAAATCGCCCTTGCATCGGCCTATTCTGAAGTCCAGAGATCGGAAGAGCACACGTCTGAACTCCAGTCACTCTCTACTATCTCGT
>CAMYWP010000115.1 GCA_947302825.1 uncultured Bacteroidales bacterium | reverse complement strand
GGGTCCACAGCTGCGGATTCACCCGCAGGATGATGTGACCGCCCCGGCCGCCGTCGCCGCCGTCGGGCCCGCCCTTAGGCACATACTTGGCCCGGTGCAGGTGAGCGCTCCCGGCACCACCGTGACCGCTGGCGCAGAAGATTCTGACGTAGTCTATGAAGTTGGATTCTGCCATGGCTTTTTTCGCTTTGCATGCAAATTTACCGTTTTTTCGTCAGTGCGCAAAACGGATTCCTATTCTCGAAAATAATTATTAACTTTGTACAATATCAATTGTACAGAATAGAATGCATACACCCGACTTTCCGGTTCCAGTTTCTACCATGATTCTATGGCTCATCGCGTTACTGATTTTTGGTGCGTTATTTGCTGCCATTTTGGGTCGTTTGCTCCGCAGAGGTAAGCGGGGTGCCGTACTGGGCATCTTCGGCTTCCTGCTTGTCGCAGGTGCTATTATGCACGTAGTGCTGCTGGCCCGTTCCTCCCATACGGTAACGGACGGAAACTGGATCCAGTTGTTCCTGGTTTCGTCCTTGGCGTCGCTGGAGATGTTTATCGGCCACACCGTTGTGTTCGACGATATCATTGCCGCCGTCATATTCCGGGAACCGTTCCTGCTGCTGGCGTATCTCACCATTTTTGTCCTGGCTATCATCTTCACCATTTCGCTGCTATTCCTCATTGTGCCGCGCGGAATCAAGGATACCATCCGGCTCAAATTGCGTCAGCGGCGCACATCGAAGAAGAATCGGAAACTGCACGTTTTCCTGGGCGATAATCCGGCCGCCCGTATGCTGGCCCGGAGCATCCGCGACACCGCACCCGAAGATGAACTCCTGTTCATCCATTTCCCGGATCCGGATGAAGAAGCGGAAGGGGAGCTTTCCATCGGCGAAATGCTGCACACCATGTTCTCCCGCCGCACGGAAAGGTCTTTGGCCGATATCCTGGGTTACGACCATTTCATGTTCATCCGCGGCCGTCTGCCGGAGGCTTCCTGTGAAGCCGGCTTTGCCCAGGCGGTGGGCGTTCCCATCCTGGACTCTCTGCTGAACAGCAAGCGCACCCACGTGTACATCCTTTCCGAAAACGAGGAGCACAATTTCCGCTTCCTGCAACTGCTGGTTGCCAATAAAACCATTCTGGCCAAGGTATACTGCTTCAACAGCGATGTGAACAACTATACGGCGCTGTATGCCAATGTCCATCCCCGTGTGCGTCTGCTCAACTGGCAGGAACTCATTTTCACGCAGGTGAAACGGCAGGAGCCGGAACTGATGCCCGTAGAGGTGGCTGCCATTGCACGGGATGCCCAGGGCAACTCGCTGGGTTATACCACGGAGCCGTTCAGTGCCATGATCGTAGGCTTCGGCGCCACCGGACAGGAGGCACTGCGTTTCATCCACGAATTCGGTTCCTTTGTAGGGAAAGACCTTCGGCCCCAGCAGAACAACTATCATGTGATCGATCCGCATATCGAGGAATTAAAGGGAGAGTTCCTGAGCCGCACACCGGCCTTCCGCTACGATGCCAACGTTACCTGGTCTTCCTATTCCACCGGTTCGGAGCGTTTCTGGCTGGATTATGCCATGCTGCTGCCCAATTTGAATTATGTCGTGGTCAGCATTGATACCGGCCACCGCAATGTGGAAATTGCTGTACGCCTGCTACAGGATGCCGCCCGCTTCGGCAAAGACCTGTCCCGCTTCAAGATTCTGGTGAAGGCATCTGTGGAAGATTCCCAGCTGCCGTCCATGATTGCTTTCTACAACCGCAATTTCTGCCCTAAGGGTGTATCGGTAATCCATCCTTTCGGCCTGCCGGAGAAAGTCTGGAACCTGGATGTGGTGACCGGTCGCGAACTCAAGGCCGAAGCCATCCGTTTACACGACGTGGCATGCGAAGTGACTCATCAGGAGGTGGAGAGCTGGGATGCCCGGAGCGAAAGAATCCGCAAGGGGGATGGCCTGGCACTGGCCAAACACCGGGAACTGCACCGGAGACAGCTGGTGGACATTGATGCCTGCCTGTATGCCCGCACCCTGGGCATTCTGGCCGGTGACAAAATTCCCGAAGACAACTCCGAACAGATGCAGGTACTGGCAGCTTCCATGCAGCAGTACTGGGTGAACGCCCTGGCGGTTCAGGGGTATATCCTGGGTCTGGAAACCGACGAACTGAACCGTCGTCTGCCTGGATTGCTCTCCTATGTGGACCTTAGCCCTGAGGAGCAGGAAGAGGTCATCATGTCCGCCAAGGTGGCGCTCACATATGGCTGTAAATGCAAAGAAGAAGGTAAGTAGTGAGGGTATTGGTGACAGATTTCAGCGGTGTATATGAGACGGAGGGCTTCCTGCCGTGGCTGCAGGAACAAGAGCACTCCGTTGTACGCCTCGATTTTCAGGAGCTGGAAGGCTGTCACTGCTATTGCGACGAAGGAGCCCGGCAAGTGATTGCCGGTGCTTTGAAACAAGGGCCGTTGCCCCGGTTGCGTTATATAGACAGCGGCGACTATCACTATATGAGCCAGCTGCTGGCCCTGGAGCAGACGGAGCCTTTTCACCTGCTCCTGGTGGACCATCATCCGGACAACCAGGACGCCGCTTTCGGCGGACTGCTCAGTTGCGGCGGGTGGGTCAAGTCCCTGCAGCAGGAACAGCCTTTGCTGCGCAGCGTGCTCAGTATCGGCCCGGAAGGATGCCCTTCGGAACTTTCGGAAGGCTGGCTGGAGCAGAGAAGGGGAGAGCGCCTGTATGTGTCGGTGGACAAGGATGTCCTGGATGGCCGATGGGCCCGGACGGACTGGTCGCAGGGAACGCATACGCTGGAGCAGCTCACGGGGATGCTGGAAAGCGTATTCACTTCCGGAATGGAAGTGGTGGCGGTGGATATTTGCGGGGAAAAGAGCCCGGAACAGGGCGCTACAGGGGAAGACCTGCGCTTGAACAAGGAAACTAATATTGAACTTTATAAGTTGATTGTTAAACACTTAAACGTATAATCATGTCAGAAGTAAACGTTGCTCCCCAGGAGTCGTTGCAGCAGACTTGCCTGTATTCGGCCCACGTGGCCCTGCAGGCCAAGATGAGCCCCTTCGCGGGCTTTATGATGCCCATTCAGTACAATGGCATCACCCAGGAACATCTGGCCGTCCGCCAGAAAGTGGGTATGTTCGATGTGTCCCATATGGGAGAAATCTTCGTAAAGGGACCGGAGGCCGAAGCCTTTATCAATCACATCTTCACCAACGAGATCCGCGGCTTCGAGCCCGGCAAGGTGCTCTATGGCATGATGTGCTACCCCAACGGCGGTACGGTAGATGATCTGCTGGTGTACAGGGAATATCTGGCCAACCATTTCCTGCTGGTGGTGAATGCCGCCAACATTGCCAAGGATTTCGCCTGGATCCAGGAGCAGGCCCAGGGCTTCGACTGCAAGCTGGACAATGCTTCGGACCGCATCGGCCAGATTGCCGTCCAGGGTCCGGAAGCCGAAAAAACCATCATCGAGGTGCTGGGGTATAAGGAGGCGGCCGATTTAGCCTTCTACACCTTCTGCGACGTGGAATATAACGGGGAACGCCTGATTCTGAGCCGCACCGGCTATACCGGTGAAGACGGTTTTGAACTGTATACCACCCCGGAGAATATCGTGGAAATCTGGGACAAACTGCTCAAAGCCGGTGTCCAGCCCTGCGGACTGGGTTGCCGCGACACCCTGCGCTTCGAGGCAGGCCTTCCGCTGTACGGCGACGAACTAAGCCCCGAAATCAGCCCCGTAATGGCCGGTTTGGGCATGTTCTGCAAGTATGACAAGGATTTCATCGGCAAAGAGGCTCTCTTGGATCAGAAGGCCGGAAACCTGGCCCGCAAACTGGTGGGTATCGAGATAGAAGACAAGGCCATTCCGCGCGCCGGCTATCCGGTGGAAACGCCGGAAGGGGAGGAAGTAGGGGTGGTTACCACCGGGTATCATTCCATCTCCCTGGATAAAAGCATCTGCTTTGCCCTGGTGGATAAGGCCTACGCAGCCCTGGATACCCCGCTCTGCATCCGTATCCGCAAGAAAGTATTCCCCGGAAAGGTGGTCAAAAAGAGATTTTATCAAACTAACTACAAAAAATAAACACTATGTCTAAGATTTTGGAAGGACTCAAGTATTCCGAGTCCCATGAATGGGTAAAAGTGGAAGGTAATATCGCTGTTATCGGCGTGTCGGATTTCGCCCAGGCGGAAATGGGTGATATCACTTATGTAGATATGCCCGATGTGGACGATGCAGTGGAAGCCGGCGAGGAATTCGGCGCCCTGGAAAGCGTTAAAGCCTCTTCGGAGCTTATCAGCCCCGTTTCCGGTACCGTGGTGGAGGTGAACGAAGCCTTGGAAGATGCCCCCGAAATGGTGAACGAAGACGCCTACGGTGCCTGGATCATCAAGGTGGAGATGGCCGATGCATCGGAACTGGACGCCCTCATGGACGCTGCCGCCTATAAAGCCCAGATCGGCGAGTAGACTATGGCACAACTATCCTATCTGCCTCATACGGAAGCGGATGTGCAGGCCATGCTGGAGCGCATCGGCGTGAACAAGCTGGAAGACCTTTTCAGCGACGTTCCCGCCCAGTTCCTGCATAAGGGGGCCTATGCACTGCCGGATGCCCTCAGTGAGCAGGAAATCCGGGATTATTTCGCTTCCCTGGAAGCCATGAACGCCCGCTTGAAAGTGTTCGTGGGGCAGGGCGCGTATGACCATTATACGCCCTCTGTGATTCCTTACCTCTGCTCCCGCTCAGAGTTCCTCACTGCCTATACTCCGTACCAGTGCGAGATTTCGCAGGGAACGCTGCGCTATATCTTCGAATACCAGAGCCTGCTGTGCGCCCTCACCGGCCTGGATGTGTCCAACGCATCCCTCTACGACGGCCCCACGGCTGCGGCCGAAGCCATGAAGATGGCCATCGCCAGCACACGCAAAAAGACGCGCGTACTGCTGTCCAAGGGCCTTCTGCCCCATGTGATCAAGGTGGTGGAAACCTATGCCAAGTTCCATGGCGTAACGCTGGGCTATCTTCCTGTTCAGGACGGACAGACCAGCAAGGAAGCCCTGTTGGCCGAACTGGCCCAGGACGATGTAGCCGGTGTAATTGTGCCGTCCATCAACCGTTACGGCATCATCGAAGACCACAGCGGCTTTGCCGATGCCATCCATGCCCAGAAGGGCCTTCTGGTGGAATACTGCGATCCTTCGGCCCTGGCGGTGGTGAAAACCCCGGCCGAATGGGGCGCCGATTTCGCCGTTGGCGATGGCCAGTCCCTGGGTCTGCCCCTGAGTTACGGCGGCCCTTATGTGGGCTTCATGACCGTGAAGAAGGAGCATATGCGCAAGATGCCCGGCCGCGTGGTGGGCCAGACCGTGGACAAAGAGGGAAGGCGCGTGTTTGTGCTTACCCTGCAGGCCCGCGAACAGCACATCAAGCGCGAAAAGGCCACGTCCAACATCTGCTCCAACGAAAGCCTGATGGCTCTATGGGCCACCATCTATCTCTCCCTGATGGGTCCGGAAGGGCTCAGGGAAGTGAACCGGATCAGCGCCGACGGAGCCCATTACCTGAAGGCCGAACTCCTTAAGACCGGCCAGTTCGAGGATGTATTCCCGGAGAAGCCTTTCCTGAAGGAATTCGTACTCAAGCCCAAGCAGTTCCCGGGCCAGATGCAAAAGAAACTGGAGGAAGCCGGTTTCTTCGCAGCCCTGGATACCGAGGAAGGCTATGTGAGTTTCTGCGTCACGGAAAAACGTACCAAGGAAGAAGTCGATGCCTTGGTCAAAATTGTCAAGGAGGGTTAGGTTATGAAGTACTACGACAAACTCATCTTTGAACTGTCCAAGGAAGGCCGATGCGGTTATTCCTTGCCCGTGGACAAGTTCCCGGCCGCTCCGGAAATCCCGCTTGAGCTGCGCCGCGAAACTCCGCTGGGCCTGCCCCAGGTGGCCGAACCGGATGTGGTGCGCCACTATACCAACCTCTCCCAGATGAACTTCGGTGTGGATACCGGCTTCTATCCGCTGGGCTCCTGCACCATGAAGTACAATCCCAAGATCAACGAGGAAATCGCCGCCCTGCCGGGTTTTGCCGGCCTGCATCCGCTCATGCGCAAGGAAAGCACCCAGGGAGCGCAGAAGGTCTATGAGGAGATGGGGAAGGCCCTTTCCTCCATCACCGGCATGCATACCTTCACCTTC
>CAMYWP010000114.1 GCA_947302825.1 uncultured Bacteroidales bacterium | reverse complement strand
CGGTAGGAGTGGCTGCGCTCGAGGTATTGGGCGGCTACATCGGCCTTGCCCAAGAAGGCAGCTGCATTGGCCAGGGCGCCGTCGGCTATGGCGTATTCCATATCGTTGGCCACGGATTCGTGGTACAGGTCGGCCGGGATGTAGCCGTACTTCATGCGCAGGTCCTGACCGCGGTCCGGGGTGGTGGCCGTAACGGTCATGGCTTCAATGATTTCTTCATCGGTGAGGCCGGCGCGGAAGCCCTTCACTACGGCATCGGCAAACACAATCAGGCCGGGATTACCCACCATGCAGTCGGTCTCGTTGCCCATCAGGTGCCAGACGGGAAGATCGCCCTGCTCCTTATAGATATGATACATGGTGGCCACCATGTCGTTCATCTTTTCCGGATGGATCAGGGTCATGAGCGGATGGGCGGCGCGGTAGGTGTCCCACAAGGAGAAAGTGGTGTAGTTCTGGAAGTTCCCCTTGCGCACCTGGTCATCGGAGCCGCGATACTGGCCGTCCACGTCGTTGAAGGCCGAAGGGGCGATCATGGTGTGATAGAGGGCGGTGTAGAAGACCGTGCGCTTATCGGCATCCTCGGTTTTGATCTGGATCTTGCCCAGTTCCTTGTTCCAGGCGGTGCGGGCATCGGCCTTGATGGCCTCAAAGTCCCAGCCGGGCAGTTCGGCGGCCATATTGGCCTTGGCGCCTTCCACCGAAACGGGGGAGAGGGCCACTTTCACCAGCACCTGTTCACCCTCGGTGGTATTGCCCAGTGTGAGATATCCGTAGATGGGTTTGAGGTTGCGTTGCTCCCTGTCGCTGGCTACGTTCTCTTTTACGGAGAAATCTTGGGCCGGGCGGGAGAATTCGGCCCAGAAGAAAACCTTCTGGTTCTTGGCCCAGCCGGTGGAGAAACGATAGCCGCCCAGGGCTTTCACCTGGCCGTTTTCGTCCTTCACCACCTCGAAGCCGGTGTCTGTCACATGGTCCCAGCAACCGCCGTTCTCCATGTCGAAAAGCAGCTTGGCGTCGTCCGAAGCAGGGAAGGTGTAGCGGTGGAAGCCCACGCGGGAGGTGGCGGTGAGTTCGGCCACAATGCCGTAGCGCTCCAGCGGGACGCTGTAATAGCCGGGTTCGCACACTTCTTTGCTGCGGTCGGCGTAGCTCCAGGCACCGCTCTGCGGGTCATTTTCCGTTCCGCGGGCCGGCGTGGTGGGGCCGATGGTGGGCATCACCGTAATGTCGAAAAGGTCGCCGATACCGGTGCCGGAAAGGTGCATGTGACTGAAGCCGATCACCGTGTTGTCACTGTCGTGGTAGCCGGAGCACCAGTCCCAGGTTTGCGGGATGCTGGTGGGGCCCAGCTGCACCAGGCCGAAAGGCACGTTGGCACCTACAAACACATGGCCGTGGCCACCGGTGCCGATTTTCGGGTTCACATAGGCCGCATAATCATCGGCCTTGGGAGCGCTGCAGGCCGCCATTGCCAGCGCCGCAAGTGCAAATAATGCTTTTTTCATATTTATTTTAATTACATTTCGTCCGTAGATCCTTCGGCCTTTGGCCTCAGGATGACAAAACTACTTCACAAAGTGAAGGACGCCCCAGCGTTCGGGCTGATGCATGTCCACCATGCCGGTGGGATTCCAGACCCAGTTCTCTTCCGGGCCGCCGGCCTTGAGCCATTCCACTCGTGAGAAGCCGATTTTCCAGTCCATGTCCAGCAACTGGTCCACTTTCTGGAAATCCACGGCCAGGGAGGCGATGGGAATGGCCATCTCCACCGTCCAGCCCTGATCTTTGTCGGAGGGGTCGTTGAGGGTGCCGTTCACGTGGACGGCGGTTTTCAGGCCGCGCAGGTCCCAGGGCAGGTAGAACTTGCCTCCGTCGCGGTACGGACGGTCCATCAGGAGGTCCATCACCGTATTCAGGGCGTTGAGTTCAATCTCAAAGTAAAAGCGGCAGTCCTGGTCCGGGTCTATGAACACTTCCCAGTCGTTGTCGTGGTAGATGATGGCGTCGTGCTCTGTGAGGCTGGCCGTTACGTTGTCTTCCTCCAGGATGCCGGCGATATAGAGGTTTTCATTATCCCAGAGCATCTTCATACGGGTTTGCTTGATGGGCTTGGGTTCGAAGTCCACGCCGCGAATATCGGCGAACAGGTCACTCAGCGGGGCCTTTTGCCAGTCGGATTCGTCCAGGATGCCGTCGATGACGATGGGGCCGGTGGCCTTGGGGGCGTTGTAGGTGCGGATGGGCACTTCCGGAACTTCGGCCTTCCTGGGCCCGCAGGCAACAGCTGCAAGAAGGAGGAGGGGAATAACGATGCGTTTCATGGTTCAGTGTTTTATGCAGTTTACAAATGTAGTACTTTTAATTGGTTTTTCCGTGCGTGGGCGCGCAAAAAGGGCGGCCCTTGGGGAAGGGTCGCCCGGGAAAATGTTAAGTTCACGCTTTAGTTCTGGATGGCCCAGTACAGCGGCGTAATGGTGTTTTCATTGCTCATACCCATGAGCTGCAGGGCATTCTGATACTGCTCCGGGCTGGCATTCTTGAAGGAGTTCGGGTAGTTCATGCGCTGGGCATAGCAGCCGGGCTTCTGGCCGGTGAGGTAGGCGTTCTTGGCGCCATCCATCAGGTACGGGAAGTCGGTGCTGCTCACAGGCAGCTCCCAGAACGGCAGGCCCAGACGACGGTGGTCGCACCAGTTCTCCTGGGGCAGCCAGGGCGTGTTGGCAATGAACTTCTGGGTGATGATCTTGGTAAGCTGGTCGTTGAGCTTCTTACCCTTGTACAGGAGCTTGTTGGCATCCGGATACTTGTACTCCGTGGTCTTGAGGGTACCCGATACGGGATCCATGTAGTTGATGGTGTAGTTCGCGGGTTCAGCGGTGTGGGTGAACTTCACGGATGTACCAACACGGTTGTAGTCCTCGGAGTTGATGTATGCGGCATAGTTGGCGTCGATGTTCAGATATTCGAAGCTGGCCTTGATACCGTTGTTGTAGGCCTCTTCGGCACCGATACCGGCATTCCAGCCTCGGACGGCGGCCTCGGCCAGGAGGAAGTAGGTCTCCCAAGGGCCGAAGAACACGCGGTATTCCTGGCTGTTGCGGTAGCGCTCGGCCAGGGCCGGGTAAGTTTTGCCATAGTGGACGCCGCCGGCGCTGGAGTTGTCCTGCAGACCGTTGCGGGCGAACTTGTCGTCGCGGCCGTAACCGGCGATAAGTCCGTTCCAGGCATAGGACACATCCACGGTGTTGGCCTGGTTGTCCACGTCGATGACGGTGGTCAGCGGGGCGGTGGAAGCGGGGAAGTTGGCATAACCGGTCTCGATGCGGTTGTTGTAGTCGCAGGGGAGGGTGAAGTACACCAGGGCGCGGGGATCCAGCTTGGACGGGATGCCGTCGAAGAAGTAACCCCAGGTGGGGCTGTCGGTGTTCACTTCATACTGGTTTGCGCCGTCCTTGTTCACCATGTGGACGCCCAGGTACTCGTGTGCATCCTTGATGTAGGGACCATAGGTGGTGGCTACGGCACCGGCGGGAAGCGGGGCGGCCTTGTAGAAGCGCTTGCCGGGATCCTGCAGTACATCGGCCACGTTGGCGCCACCCAGGTTGGTGGTGAGGTTGGCGAAGGTGTGGGAGGATTCCTGCCAGTCCCAGGTACGGCTCATCACGCCGGCCAGGTCGTTCCAGGCGTTGCGCTCCTGGATGCGGAAGATACCGTCGATGGTGCGGATACCGGGGCCTGCGGCTACGGCTTTCTCAAAATTGGCCTTGGCCGTGGCGGCATCCACCTCGGACAGACGCATGGCGCAGCGCATCCACATGGAGATGCCGAAGTTCTTCCACTTGGCGGCATCCAGCAGGTAGGCGGCGTCGGCGTCCTGCTCGGTGGAGGAAGTACCGGAGAAGTTCAGGTCGATGGCGGGAACGGCCTCGCTGAGTTCGGTGAGCATAAAGTTATAGCAGTCTTTCACGCTCTTGTATTCGGGGGTATTGGCCTCGAAGTCAAAGGTGAAGGAGCCGAAAGAGTCCACGAACTCGGTCATAAGGTACACTCTCCAGATGCGGGAGAACTGTTTCACGTTGGCGAACAGGCCGGCCTCGTGGTCACCCAGATTGCCGCTGGCGATGGCTTCGTCGGCAATCTTGATGGCCAGGTTGGAGGCGTTCACGCAGTTACGGGTAAGGTTGTACAGGCAGCCGGCCCATTCATCGTTGGAGGCGCCCACGGAACGGCCGCTGTTTTCGCCGTCCTGACGGGCGATATCGGCCCAGTAGAGGACGAACACACGCTCGGCGTCGTTCGGGTTCTGCTGGTCGGACATGATGGCCTTGTTCAGTGCCCAGTAAGGCATCAGGTCGGACGCATTGGCAGCTTTGGGGTTCTTGTTGATCTCGTCGAAATCGGCGCAGGCCACCAAGGTTACCAACCCCGCTGCTAAAGCAAGTATTTTATTCATTTTCATGGTAGTTGCAAAGATTAGAATCCGAAGGATACGTTGAACACATAGGCGCGCGATGTAGGTGCGGCACCATACTCAAAGCCGATGGCGTTGGTGGAGGTTGCGTAGATGGATTCGGGATCCAGGCCGCGCATCTTGCTGTAGATCATCACCACGTTGGTGCAGGAGAAGCCCAGTTTGATGGACTGGAAGAATCCGTTGCCCAACACCTTCTTGGGAATGCTGTAGGCGATGGAGACGTTACGCAGACGGACGTTGGTGGCGTCGTAGAGGTTCTCTTCGGTGATACCCAGGTTGGAACCGGCAGCACCGGAAACCTGCTTCCAGTATTTCTCACCGGTGGTTTCGGTGGTGTTCACCTTGTAGCCGTCGCCGTCCTTCTGGACGCCGTCCACCAGCATCTTGTCACGGTTGTTCACCGTCCAGGCGGCGGTACCGGCATATTCCATGGTACCCAGGGTACCGGAGAACATCTTACCGCCGATACGGGCATCTACCTGGAATCCGATGGTGAGGTCTTTCCAAGTGAAGTTGTTGATCCAGCCCATGTTGGCGATGGGGTTCTGGTTGCCCAGATAGTTGCTGGAACCGTCGGAGGTGGGCAGACCGTCGGAGTTGAGGATGAGCTTGCCATAGTACGGGCTGGTCTCATCTTCCACGCGGGCGTACTTGGTACCATAGATGTCACCGTATTCGCCGCCTACGTGGGCCACGATGCGCAGTTTGTCATAACCGCCCAGACTGTATTCTTCTACGCCATCGGCCAGTGCCAGGATCTTATTCTTATTGGTGGAGAAGTTCACCGTGGAACGCCAGAGGAAGTTGCGGTTGCGGACGGGTTCGGCGTTCAGCACCACTTCCCAACCCTGGTTCTCGATGTTACCGGCGTTCACCTTCTTGGAGGAGTAGCCGATAGCGGCGATGGGCAGGTTGATGAGCTGGTTGGTAGCGTTGGTCTTATACCAGGAAACATCCAGGCCGATACGGCTGTCCAGGAAGCGGATGTCGAAACCGGCTTCCCAGGACTTGATGAGCTCGTTCTTCACGTCGTCGTTGTACAGGGTGCTCTGGGAGTTGATCACCGGCTTGGCGTTGGCGCGGGCGTCGGTGCCCATGGTGTACACGTTGTACAGCTGGTAAGGATCCATGTCATTACCTACTTCGGCGTAGGAAGCGCGGACTTTGGCGAAGGAAAGCCATCCGGGCGTCTGGCCATACTTATTGATCATATCCGTGATCACCCAGGACAGGGAGACGGAAGGATAGAGATAGGAGCGGTTCTTGGCCGACAGGGTGGAGGTCCAGTCGTTGCGCAGGGTGGCATCCAGGAAGATCCAGCCGCCATAATTGAGCTGGAGACTGCCGTACAAGGAGTTCATCTTGCGGTGGGAATAGCTCTCACTCACGCTGGGCTTGTCGCTCTTGGCGTTGTTCAGGTCGAACAGGTTGGGGATGAGGAGCTGGCTCTGGCTAGCGCTCATACCGCGGCTTTCGCGGTCCATCAGGTTACCGCCCAGGGAGCCGGAGATACCGAAGTCGCCCCAGAGGTTGTCCTTCTGAGCCTTCAGGAGGAAGGAGAAGTTGTTCTCATAGAAGCGGCTTTCGCCCATGCCGTAGGAACCGGTCACGCTACCGGCGATCTTGTTACCGGCGTAGAACTTGTTCTCAGTCTCGGTGAAGTAGAGGTCGGAACCGGCACGGAGCTCCAGGGACAGCCAGTCGGTGAAGTCGTAGCCCAGGGAGGCGTTCATCAGGAAACGGTTACGGACGTCCTGGTTGGTGCTGTACTTGGCATAC
>CAMYWP010000113.1 GCA_947302825.1 uncultured Bacteroidales bacterium | reverse complement strand
CATCTTGTGTAAAGGCGGTTCCTTCCGGAAGATAGCCCTGCTCCATGTCCAACAAATCCTGGGAAAGGTAGTTGGAGAGGGAGTTGAATCCGGCCGATACCATAAGCATCACCCTACGGGAAGGTTCGGAGTACGCGCGCTCCGGGAGAGAACGCCCGCCACTGTCCGCTCCGGGAAAACCGGAGTCGAAATCCGGATCCTTGAAACAGGAGCAGACGGTGAACAGAAGCACCAGCAAAGCTGCTATGCGGTTTTTACTCATAGACGGCAAAGTTAATCATTTTTTCGTATATTTGCATATTATGAAGACGATTGTAAAAATGGTATTGACAAGTGGTGCGGCCCTGCTGATGGCCGCATGTAACGGCACTCAGGAAGAGGCTGCCACCAACGATTTCAAGTACACGATCGACTCTTTCGCCGACCTTAAAGTAATGCGTTACCGCATTCCCGGATGGGAGAATCTCACCCTTCAGCAGAAGGAATACGCCTACTATCTGTCAGAGGCTGCCAAATACGGACGGGACATCCTATGGGACCAGAACTGCCGGGACAACCTGCGCGTTCGCCACGCCCTGGAGGCCATTCTGGAAAACAATCAGATCGATACTCAAACGCCTGAGTATCAAGATTTCCTCACCTATGCCAAACGCGTATTCTTTTCCAATGGTATCCACCATCATTACGCCGAAGACAAGATCCTTCCCACCTGCGAACGCAGTTATTTCGCCCAGTTGCTGGAAGAAGCCGGCGTTCCGGACAACGGCCTGCTGGAAATCATCTACAATCCTGCCATCTGGCCCCAGCGCCGCTCCACCGAAACCTCCGGTGACCTGGTGAAACTTTCGGCCGTGAACTATTACGAAAATGTCACCCGTGAGGAAGTAGAGCAGTATTATGCCCACCTGATGGACCCCGACGACCCCGAACCCATCTCATGGGGTCTGAACACCAAGGTGGTAAAAGGGAAAAACGGCAAGATCAAGGAACTTCCCTGGAAAATCGGCGGCCTGTACTCCCCCGCCATCGAGAAGATTTGCGAACAGCTGGAAAAAGCCCGCGAAGTAGCCGAAAACGACATCCAGAAACGTGCGCTGGGCATTCTTATAGATTATTATAAGACCGGCGACCTCAAAAAATGGGACGAATTCAATATTGAATGGGTGAAGGACACCATCGGAACGGTGGATTTCATCAACGGTTTCATCGAGGACTACAACGACCCTCTGGGCCGAAAGGCCTCATGGGAAGGCTACGTGAACATCAAGGATTTCGAAGCCTCCAAACGCACGGAAATCCTCAGCGCCAACGCCCAGTGGTTCGAAGACAACTCCCCCGTGGATCCGCGTTTCAAGAAAGCCAAGGTGAAGGGCGTATCGGCCAAAGTCATCAACGCCGTGTGCCTGGCCGGCGACAGCTATCCTTCCACGCCCATCGGCATCAACCTCCCCAACGCCGACTGGATCCGCAAGGAGCACGGTTCCAAGAGCGTAACCATCGCCAACATCACCCACACCTACGACTTTGCCGCCCAGGAGCTGCCCACCAGCACCCTGACGGAATTCGCCTACGACAAAAAGGAAATCGAGCTGGCCAAGAAGTGGGGCACCATCGCCGATGAAATCCACACCGACCTCCACGAATGCCTGGGTCACGCCTCCGGCCAGTTGCTGCCGGGCGTGAGCACCACCGCCATGGGCGAATACGCATCGGCCCTGGAAGAAGCCAGAGCCGACCTTTTCGGCCTCTATTTCACGGCCGATCCCAAGATGGTGGAACTGGGCATTATGCCCGATCCGGAGGCCTATAAAGCCGAATATGCCAATTACATCCGCAACGGACTCATGGTGCAGTTCACCCGCGTGGAACCGGGCCGTCCCAACACGGAAGCGCATATGCAGAACCGCAAACTCATCGCTGAATGGTGCTATGAAAAAGGCGCCAAGGACAAGGTGATCGTCAAGAAAGTGAAGGACGGGAAAACCTACTTCGTGGTGAAGGACTATGTGAAACTGCGCACCCTCTTCGCACAATTGCTGGCCGAAATCCAGCGCATCAAGAGCGAAGGCGACTATCAGGCCGGCAAGACGCTCATCGAGACCTATGCCGTACACATCGACCCCGAACTGCACAAAGAGGTGCTGGAGCGCTACAAGGCCCTGAATCTGAAGCCCTACGGCGGATTCGTGAATCCGGAAATCCAGCCTGTAAGGGACGAAGACGGCGCCATCACCGACTACATTCCCGTTTACACCGACGACTACCTGGGCCAGATGCTGTTCTATGGTAAAAAGTACGGAACCTTGTGATTAAGGATTACAGGAATTATCTGCGGATTGAGAGAAGGATGTCACCCAACACGGTGGCATCCTATTGTCATGACGTGGAGGGATTCCTGGCATTCTGCCAGGTGGAGCCTCGCGCGGTGACATCGGCCGATATCCAACGCTATCTGGGCAAGGTGACGGAGGAGGGACTGTCCAAACGCAGTACTGCCCGTCTGCTCAGTTCCCTGCGCAGTTTCTTTAGCTGGTGCGTGGAAGAGGGGGAAGTAAAAGAAAACCCCTGCGACCGGGTGGAAGCCCCCAAACTGGGCAAATACCTGCCGGCCGTACTCAGCGTGGAAGAGGTAACGGCCATCCTGGAATCGGTGGATGAAAAAGCCCCTTTCGGCAAACGCGACCGGGCCATCCTGGAGGTCCTGTACGGCTGCGGCCTGCGCGTGAGCGAAGCCGCCGGCCTGCTTATTTCGCACATACATCTGGACGAAGGATTCGTGGACGTGGTGGGAAAAGGGAACAAACAGCGCCTGGTTCCACTGGGCGAGATAGCGGCCGATGCCATCCGCCGCTACCTGGAAGACCGCCCCACACCCGCTTCCGGCGCCTACGACGACTATCTCTTCCTGAACCGCTTTGGAAAGCCGCTCAGCCGCGTTTCCCTGTTCAATCTGGTTAAGCGACAGGCTATGGTGGCCGGCATCCGGAAGGAGATTTCGCCCCACACTTTCCGCCACAGCTTTGCCACCCACCTGATAGAAAACGGGGCCGATCTCCGCATCGTCCAGGAGATGCTGGGCCACGAATCCATCCTCACCACCGAAATCTATACCCATCTGGATACAAAGACCTGGCATCAATCGGTCCTTCAGCACCATCCGCGGAAATAATCGGCACATTATTTGGCAGATACGGAAAAACTTCTTACCTTTGCGGGCTTTTAAAAGCGAAGCGTCGCTTTTGGTGCAATGGGGTGCTTGAAAAAGAGCACTGAGTAACACATTTTATTTAACAAAACAATGAAGCATTTTACGCTGAATGGCGAAATCCGCCCGAAGGGCAACAAGGCCGTCCTCAAGGCCTTCCGTCGTCAGGGCCTGGTCCCCTGCAACCTCTATGGTGCCGGCATGGACAACATCCTTTTCACTGTTGTTGAGAAAGAGCTGAAGGGTCTCACCCATACGCCCGCTTCCTACATCGTGGATCTGAACCTGGGCGGCAAGACCTACACCGCTATCGCCCACGAGTATCAGTGGCACCCGGTGGAAGACAACTGCCTGCACGTGGATTTCCTCGCCGTAGACGAAAAGAAGCCCATCGTCATTGCAGTTCCCCTCAACATTACCGGTCACCCCAAAGGTGTGCAGGCTGGTGGTAAGTTCACCCAGAGTGCCCGCAGCCTGAAGGTTTGCGCCCTCATGAAGGACCTCCCGGACCAGCTGGATGTGGATGTCACTCCCCTGGAGCT
The DNA here is from genome assembly GCA_947302825.1 of uncultured Bacteroidales bacterium. Lineage (GTDB taxonomy): Bacteria > Bacteroidota > Bacteroidia > Bacteroidales > UBA932 > Cryptobacteroides. The sequence continues at coordinate 2,555 of CAMYWP010000113.1, read as the reverse complement.
GGACAAGCGCATGGTTGCCGGCGACCTCAAGTTCGAAGGCCTGCAGATTGTTTCCGACAAGAACACCATCATCTGCTCCGTGAAGACCACCCGCGCCATGCAGCAGGCTGCTGCAGAGGCTGCCAAGGCTGCTAAAGAGTAAGGATGGAGTATCTGGTTGTCGGGCTGGGAAACATAGGGGCGGAATACGCCTCTACCCGGCACAACATGGGATTTATGGTATTGGATGCCTGGGCTCAGGCATCCAATGTCCTTTTCAAGACCGACCGTTACGGCCAGGTGGCCGAAGTCTCCTTCAAGGGACGCTGGTTCGTGCTGCTGAAACCCTCCACCTACATGAACCTGAGCGGAAACGCCGTAAGGTATTGGATGCAGCAGCTGCACCTCCCCCTGGAAAACCTGATCGTCATCTCCGACGACATCAATCTGCCTTTCGGTACCCTCCGCATGCGTCCCGGCGGTTCCTCCGGCGGACACAACGGGCTGGAAGACATTACCCGGAAACTGGAAAGCGAGCAGTGGACCCGCATTAGGATGGGTATCGGCAATCAATTCTCCCGCGGGCAGCAGGTGGATTATGTACTGGGAGACCTCTCTACAGAGGAAAAAGAAGCCGTCCCGGAACTGGCCGCACGCATTATCCAGTCTATCAAGGACATTTCCACCATTGGCGTGGCCAGGGCCATGAATACGCTCAATACCCGTCCCAAAGCCGCCAAAGAGGCCGATAATCCCACAAAAACTTCAAAAAAAAACGAGGAAACGCCTGAAATATAGCATTTTTCGTTATTTATTTTTGGTTTTTCAAAAATTATCTATAACTTGCAGCAAAGTTTGACCTTTTAACGTTTAACGAACCAATAATTATTAAAACCATGAAAGCGCTTGTTGAATTAATCAAAGTCACGTACGCAGAATTCGAAAAGAACGCAGAGGCTCAGATTGTTAAGGGTAACAAGGCTGCCGGTGCCCGTGCACGTAAGGCCGCTCTCGCCCTCATGAAGGACCTGAAGGAATTCCGCAAGATTTCCGTGATCGAATCCAAGTAAGATTTTTCTTACAAAAAACACAAAACGTTGCAGATTTTTTCATTTTTCTGCAACGTTTTGTTTTTTTATGCATCTTTTATATAGGTTTAGGTTTTAGTACACGTCAAGAAACCGGCTCAAGAGGCTTGCCTCAAGAACCGGTTTTCTTGTTTTTTTATGTACTAGGACTCCTAGAAGGAAGTGGCAATGCCAATGAAATCATCGGCCTTGAGAGCGGCGCCGCCAATGAGACCGCCGTCGATGTCCTTTTCCGCGAAGAGTTCCTTGGCGTTGGAGGGTTTGCAGGAGCCGCCGTACAGGATGGTCATATCCTGGGCCACCTGAGCACCGAACTTAGCCTCGATGACATTGCGGATGCAGGCGTGGATTTCCTGAGCCTGGGCAGCGGTGGCCGTTTTGCCGGTACCGATGGCCCAGACAGGTTCGTAGGCGATCACAATGTTCTTCATATCCAGGGCAGTGAAGTTATACAGAACAGCCTTGGTCTGTTCGGTCACTACTTCGAAGTGCTTATTGGCCTCGCGCTCTTCCAGATTTTCACCCACACACAGGATCACTTTCAGACCGGCGGCCAGGGCCAGCTGGGTTTTTACCACCAGCTTTTCATCGGTCTCACCGTAATACTGACGGCGCTCGCTGTGACCCAGGATGGTGTACTGGCAGCCGATGGAAGTGAGCATGTTCACAGCCACTTCGCCGGTATAGGCACCCTTTTCATGATCGGCGCAGTTCTGGGCGCTCAGAGCCACCTTGGAGCCTTTCAGGGCTTCGGCCACAGGGGCCAGATGGGTAAACGGCGGAGCCACTACCAGTTCCACATTGGCCGGAAGGCTCTTGGCCTTCTCCACAACAGCCTTGGCTAATTCAACACCCTCGGGAACCGTGGTATTCATCTTCCAGTTCCCAGCAACAATGTATTTGCGCATAGTAGTTTTTATTAAATTATTCTATCTACAGATCCTTCGTCATTACATTCCTCAGGATGACAATTGTCATTCTGAACGAAGTGAAGAATCTCCTATTTCACTGACATTACAGCGGAGGCGATGGAATTAAGTTTCACATCTACGGAATCGGCTCTGGAGGCCAGGATGCAAGGCACCTTGGTACCTACCAGGAAACCGGCCTGACGCACGTCCTTGGCCAGCTTGGAGTTGGTCTTCCAGAAGACGTTGGCGCTCTCGATGTTGGGGAACAGGAGGCAGTCGGCGTCGCCGGCCACGGGGCTCTTGAGCTTCTTGATCTGGACGGATTCTTCGTCGATGGCAACATCCAGGGCCAGCGGACCGTCGCCGATGGCTTTGATCTGGCCGCGGTCGCACATCTTGGCCAGCATGGCACCCTCGATGCAGGCAGGCATGCTGTCCAGCATCTGCTCGGAAGCGGCGATGAAGGCAATCTTGGGCATGGCAATGCCGAAGGAACGGGCCACACCGGTAACGAAGCCGGCCAGCTTCACCTTCTGGCGGAAATCCGGCTGAGGGATCACGGCCATATCAGTGATGA
>CAMYWP010000112.1 GCA_947302825.1 uncultured Bacteroidales bacterium | reverse complement strand
GCGGAGGGGACGAGATTCGAACTCGTGGTACAGAATAACCCGTACGGCAGTTTAGCAAACTGCTGGTTTCAGCCACTCACCCACCCCTCCGGGAATGATGTTCCTGAAACGCCGCCATGAGGCGGGACTGCAAAGATAGATAAAAATGTGGGGTCTGCAAAAATTTTTTCACTTTCTGTAAACAGATTCCTATATTTGTAGAAGAAAAGCCACATTCCATGAAAACCAATACCCGTCCCTGGATCATTCCGGCCTGCTTTTTTGCAGTAGCCGCCCTTGTGAATCTGATTGCCCGCGCCACAGGTAATGGCCCGGTAGCCTCCATGGTAAAACCGGCCCTGTTGCCGCTGATTGCCCTAACCAGTGTAGCCGCGGCCGGCGGCATGGACTCCAAAACCATCCGTCTGCTGGTCATCGCCCAACTGCTGGGATGCGCCGGCGATATCTTCCTGATCGGCAACGGAACACTACCCCTGGCCTGCGGTCTGGGCTGTTTCCTGGCCGGACACATCTTCTATTTCATCATCTTCGGCGGCGTTTCCTGGAAAGGCCTCCGCTTCATCCAGTGGCTGGGCATCCTGGGCATTAAAGCCGTGGCTGTCGCCGCCTTGCTTTTGGGTATCGGCGTCAAAGGTGCCTTCCTCATTCCTTTCGCCGTCTACGGAATGGCGCTCATGTTCCTTATTTTCAGCGGCCTGGCCGGTGTCATCCGCAAAACCGGAAGCCCCAGCATCTGGTGGCCGGTATTCCTGGGTGCGTTGCTATTTGCCTTCTCCGACAGCCTGATTGCCGTTCAGATGTTCCATGGGGCCAGTGTGCTGCTGGAATTCATGGTCATGCTCACCTATCTGGCCGCCCAGTGCCTCCTGGCCTGGGGCGCCGTTAAACTATCGAAATAATGATGAAAAAACTAAGCCTTGTTGCCGCAGCGCTGCTTTTAGCCGGTGTTGCGGAGGCTTTTGCCTGCACCAATATTCTGGTTGGGAAAAAAGCTTCGGCCGATGGATCAGTGCTTTGCACCTACAATTGCGACACCTTCGGCTACAGCGGCTGGCTCACCCAGTCGCCGGCCGGTCGGCACGAACCCGGCGAAAAGATTGCCATCCGCAATTTCTGGCATCCGGGAGAGGTCAAGGGTTATGTGGACCAGGTGGAGTACACCTATAACGTAATCGGCTACATGAACGAGCACCAGCTCACCATTCTGGAAACCACTTTCGGCGGACGGGAAGAGCTGGTGAATCCGGACGGAATCCTGGGCTATGACAACGTGATGCAACTGGCCCTTCAGCGCTGCCGCACCGCCCGTGAAGCCATCCAGGAAATGGGCCGATTGATGGACGAATACGGCTACTGCGACAGCGGCGAAACTTTCTCCGTATGCGACCCGAATGAGGCCTGGATTATGGAGCTGATCGGCAAAGGTCCCGGTCGGAAAGGAGCCGTGTGGGTGGCGCTCCGCGTTCCGGACGACGCCCTCTGCGCTCACGCCAACCAAAGCCGCATCCGGAAGATCCCTTTTAAGGATAAAGAGAACTGCCTTTACTCAAAAGACGTGGTGTCGTTTGCCCGTGAAATGGGCTTTTTTAGTGGTAAAGACACCGATTTCAGCTTTCGGGAGGCTTATTGCCCCTTTGACTTCCAGCACATGCGTCTGTGCGAGCCGCGGGTCTGGAGCATCTATCGGCACCACACGGATCCGGCCTATATGGACAGCTTCCTCCCCTACCTGAACGGACAATTTGATGTCTGCGATGAACTCCCGCTGTGGATCAAACCCGACCATCCGGTAACGCTGCAGGAGGTGATGGCCGATATGCGCGACCACTTCGAAGGCACCCTGCTGGACATGACCGTGGATGTGATGGCCGGCCCCTGGAGCTCCCCCATCCGGCCGCGGGCCAAGTCCTTTACCTCAGACGGCAAGCAATACTTCCGTGAACGCCCCGTCTCCACCCAACAGGCCGGCTTCGCCGTGGTGGCGCAGATGCGCTCCTGGCTGCCGGACGCCGTGGGCGGAGTCTATTATTTCAATTGCGACGATCCGGGAATGGTTGCCTATGTCCCTGTTTACTGCGGCGTTACCCAAATTCCGGAAGCCTTCCGGGCCGAGCATAACCTGAACGGAAAATTTGACCGGAAAGGCGCCTATTGGCTGAGCAACTGGGTTTCCAACATGGTGTACCCCCGCTATAGCGCCCTGATGCCTCCCCTGCTGGAGGCCCGCGGCGAATTGGAGGCGTTCTTTGCGGCCGACCAGGCCACTGTTGAGGCCGAAGCATCGGCCCTCACTCCCGGCGAAAGGACGGCTTACCTTAACGCCCGCACCGCCGCCTATACGGAAAAGATGATGGCACGCTGGAACCAGCTGGCCGAACAGATCATCGTGCAATTCAACGACCAGCCCGGCACCTACGACCAGCCATTCTGGGATGCCGTCGCCCGCGACACCGGTGACCGCTACCTGGTGCGGTAACAATCCTATTATTTTACCATGAAAACGCTGCTGAAAATCCTCCTGCTTATGGCTTTCACGCTGTTTGGATGTGCCTGTAGTGCACAAAAGGCCCCTAAGGGGAAACTGACTTACTGCTCATACTCCCGCTCCGGCGGCGGCGCAATGAGCCGGGACTATTGTGAGCTTATCGCCGACAAAGACTCTGTGGCCAAGGTGGTGGTGGCGCTGGATGTGGGCAACCGTTTCGGGGATCCGGAGACACACATGGAGTTCCCCGTGGGTCCGGAAGTGGTGGAGGCCCTCCAGGCCGGACTGGCCGAAAGGAAGGTCTATAAACTCGCCGGCTACAACCATGAAGAGCCCATTACGGGCGGCCATGCTTACCGAATCTACCAGGAATACGACTCCGGGGAAAAAATCAACGCCCGCTGGTACGGCAATAAAGTCAAGAAGGAGGCCTTGTCGGCCTATTACTACCTCGAAACTTTTTTCGAGCCCTGGCGCAAACAGGCGGAAGAAAAGGGTCCCGTTACTCCTCCTGCCGGGCAATCAGAATAGGGATGGGGCGGCCGTCCCTGTAGGCCGTGATGCGCGCTTCCGGGAAGCCTTGGAGGCGCACCAGGTTCAGGTCCAGCAGCGCACCGACATAAGTGGGATAGAGGCCCACGGAATAAGTGTAGCGCAGGTTGGACGCCAGGCGCTCATACACCGGAGACAAACCATGAATGTCCTCCAGTGAGGCGTGACGCGGCGAAGTGAAGATTTCTATCTGATACACGATGCCCGGCGGCAGCGTATTGTCGAAGGCGAATCGGCCCACGGGCGCCACCCGGAAGGAGTGATTCTCCGGATGCTTGCCCACCTTCATCTTGAATCGGCCGCCCATGCTGTTCTTGGCAAAGGTGTAGGCTTGTTCGGCCCCCACCACTTCTTTGTCTTCCCCGCCGGAGACCACCCCGTTTTCCAGGAAACTCTGCTCCACCAGGCGGATTTCCAGGTTCACCTCTTCCAGCAGGGCCTGCAACGAATCCCGCACCGCCGGCACGGAACAGGCGGCGATGGAATCCCGCAGTACGCGCGCTTCCTCTATCTTACGCGTATACAGGCGCGTAGTGGCATTCCCGGGTAAGGCCGATGACATGGCCGACCTGTTGTCGATGCGTGTAGGATCTTCCACTGGCCGCAACGCGGCGATGCGCAGGAGTTCCTCCCGCTCCCGGACCGGTTTGCGCGCCCGTGAAGAGGCATACTCTACCACATACACATAGACGGAATCGCGCGAGCAGTCCCGGTTGGAGGCAAAAAGCGTGTATTTGCCGTCCTCGGTGTCCATCAGGAGGAAATCATCGGCCGGCGAATTGAAGGGGAATCCCAAATTCACCGGCGCACCCCAGGATGCACTTTCCGGATCCCAGGCCGATGCATACAGGTCGAAGCCACCCATGCCGGACAAACCGTCGGAGGCGAAATACAGCGTTTGTCCGTCCGGGGAAAGCAAGGGGAAGATCTCGCTGCCGGTAGTAAGCAGCGACTCCCCTGCCAGACGTGGCGCCCGCCACAGGCTGTCCAGGTTTTCCGTCACAAAGAGGCTGCGGGCGCCGGAACGGTCCGGTGCGCAGTAATAGAGGACATCGGCCCCCTTGGGATAATATAAAGGATAGCCATCCAGGGAATCCAGCGGATTGGGCGAAGTGCGCCAGGCGTGCGGCGCCAGCGGATAATAAAGGTAGAAATCCTTGCGGGAAAAGCGCTGGCGGGCCACTACATGGGGATCGGCGCAGAAATCCATCATGTTCACGGCGTTCTGCGAGGTGGCCGCTTCCCCTTCCCTGCCAACGGAAAGGTACAGGTCCACTGCCTCTTGGAAGCAGTAGGTTCTGTGCAGGCTGTCGGCCCTGGCCAGGATCTGTTCCATGGAGGGACGCCCCGGGGCCACAGGCATTTCCAGGGGCACGGGCCGGTCCATAACATGCTGGGCCGACAGGGGAAAACCTGTCACAAGCAGGAGAAAAACAATGCCGGATACGCGTTTGTCCATGGTCTTTTGAGCCTACAAAATTAACAAATAGTTCCGAGAAAGTTCGTAAATCAGAAAAAATTAGTAAATTTGCAGCCTATTTTGCGGTAGTGTCTAGTGACGCTGCCCGAAAACTTGACTAAAGTAATTATTAAAACATAAACAAACATGCAAAGCAAAGGTTGGATCAGATTCGTCGCCATTCTGCTTGCCATCGCCAGCATCTGGCAGCTTTCCTTCACTGCGGTTACCCGCATCCAGGAAAGCAAAGCTGCCAAATATGCCGCCGAACAGGCCCAGCAGTACGTAGAATCTAACAATGTGCCCGCCGATGTCCGCGAATACGTGCTGGACTCCGTGGCCAACATCAGAAACAGAGCCTACATCGACTCCATCAACACAGAGAAGGTTTTCCTGGGATACACTTTCAAGAGCGTAAAGGAAAAGGAAATCAACCTGGGTCTGGACCTCAAGGGCGGTATGAACGTAATGCTGCAGGTGCAGCTGGAAGACCTTGTGAAGGCCCTTTCCGGCAACAGCACGGACCCCGACTTCGTGGCAGCTCTCGCCCAGGCCAAGGCCAACAACGTGAACTCCAGCCAGGATTTCATCGGCCTCTTCGCCGAAGCTTGGCAGCAGGTGGCCCCCCAGCGTCGTCTGGCCGAGGTTTTCGCCACTTATGAGCTCCGCGACAAAGTGTCCAACGACGCCACCAACGCCCAGGTCATCGACGTGATCCGCAGCGAGGCCAAGAGCGCCATCGACAACTCCTTCAACGTGCTCCGCAACCGTATCGACCGCTTCGGTGTCACCCAGCCCAACATCCAGCAGGTAGGCAACTCCGGCAAGATCCTCATCGAACTGCCCGGTGTCAAGGACCCCGAGCGTGTGCGTAAGCTCCTGCAGGGTACCGCTTCCCTGGAATTCTGGCCCACCTATCAGGGCAATGAGGTAGACCTCTATGCCGTAGACGCCCGCGTGAGCGAAATCCTCCGCAACCTGGGCGACAGCACCGCAGTGGCCAATCCCCTCTTCCAGGTGCTCTCCCCTTCCGGTTGGAACAATGCTTGCCTCGGCTTCGCCCAGGGTGTGGACACCGTGAAGGTGAACCAGTACCTGGCCATGGCCTCCGACGTCCTTCCTGCCGGTTTCCGCGGTCTCTGGTCCGTGAAGCCCTCCGAGCTTGTAAAGGGCGCCAACCTCTACGAACTGGTAGCCATCAAGGCCACCTCCCGTGACGGCAAGGCTCCCCTGGACGGCGGTGTTGTTACCGACGCCCGCGTGAACTTCAACGGTGCCCAGCGCGGCGGTAACGGCGCTCCTTCCGTGAGCATGACCATGAACGCCGAAGGCGCATCCATCTGGGCCCGCCTCACCAAGGACAATATCGGCAAGCAGGTTGCCATCGTCCTGGACGGTCTGGTGTATTCCTATCCTACCGTAAACTCCGAAATCACCGGCGGTTCCTCCGAAATCACCGGTAACTTCGACGTACAGGAAGCCGAAGACTTGGCCAACGTGCTCAAGTCCGGTAAGCTCCCCGCCCCTGCCACCATTATCCAGGAGCAGGTGGTTGGTCCTTCCCTCGGTTCCGCTTCCATCCGTGCCGGTCTCATCTCCTTCCTCATCGCCTTCTGCCTGGTGCTCATCTACATGGTATTCTTCTACCAGGGCGCCGGTCTCATCGCCGATGTCGCACTGCTTTGCAACGTGCTGTTGCTCTTCGGCGTGCTGGTCAGCTTCGGCGCCGTCCTTACCCTGCCCGGTATCGCCGGTCTGGTGTTGACCCTGGGTATGGCCGTGGATGCCAACGTGATTATCTACGAGCGCCT
>CAMYWP010000111.1 GCA_947302825.1 uncultured Bacteroidales bacterium | reverse complement strand
GCGGCCTGCCCCTGCTGGGCATGCTCTTCTTCGGTAACCTCCTGAAAGAAAGCGGGGTAACCAAGCGTCTGGCCAACACGGCCAGCGGCCCGCTCATCGACGTGGTCACCACCCTCATCGGCCTTACCGTGGGTGCCTCCACCCAGGCCGATAAGTTCATCACCCTCAAGTCCTTGCTTATCTTCGGACTGGGTCTTCTGAGCTTTGTGATCGCCACCACCTGCGGCGTGCTCTTCGTGAAGCTGATGAACGTGTTCATTAAGAATCCCGCCAAGAAGATCAACCCGCTTATCGGCAATGCCGGCGTTTCCGCCGTGCCCGACAGCGCACGCGTATCCGAGACAGTGGGCAGGGAAATCGATCCTTCGAACCACCTGCTCATGCATGCCATGGGCCCCAATGTGGCCGGCGTGATCGGCAGTGCCGTGGCGGCAGGTATCCTGCTTAGCTTCTTAGGATAATGAAAAAACCGGTTTCCGGCATTCTCCTCCTTGTTCTTGGGCTTACAGTAGCCCGGGCACAGGAGACGCCGAAAACCGGCTGGGCATACGTTCCTCTGCCCAACATCAACTACAATTCGGATTTAGGTCTGTCGCTGGGCGCTTTCTGCGACTTCTTTTATTACGGCGACGGAACCATCTATCCCAATTTCCTCCACCACGGAGGCATTACGGGCACTTACTCCACCAAAGGGAGCTGGTACCTGCACGCTTATTTCGAGTCCATTAAACTGATTCCGGGCCTACGCATCAGTACATCAGCCACTTACAGGGACGCCGGAGCCAACAGTTTCTATGGCTTTAACGGCATTGCTTCGCCGTTCGATCCTTCCTTGGAATACAACAAGGTCACACGGACGGCCTGGTATACCAACCAGCGGAGGTTCGTGCGCATGGCCGTAGCCGTCCAGGGCCCCATTGCCGGCAAGCTCAACTGGGTGGGCGGCGCCGTGTTCCGCCACGTGATGATGGCCGATTTCAAGCTGAACAATTACGATTCCGGCAACAGCCTGTTCATCGCCTATAAGCAGGCGGGACTTATCCATGACGACGAGTTTTCCGGCGGCACCTCCCTGGAACTGAAAGGCGGCATCAGCTACGATACCCGCGACGTAGAGATGTTCCCTACCAAGGGCGCTTACGGAGAACTCCTCCTCATTGGCAACGGAGACCTGAAACAGGGGAGATACAATTACTTACAGGTGGCGGCCCGCTGGAAACAATACATCAGCGTCATTCCGGACTGGCTCATTTTCGCCTACCAGATCTGTTTCCAGCACACCCTGGCGGGAGAGGTTCCCTACTATAACCTGAACGAACTGGCCACCATCCACTACATCTACGAGGAAAACTCAGGTCTGGGCAGCCGCTACAGCATCCGCGGCTATAACTACAACCGCATTTCCGCCGCCGGATACGCCTGGTCCAACATTGAATTCCGGGTGATTCCCCTGAAATTCAGGCTGTTCAAACAGAACTTCCGCATTGTCCTGAATCCTTTCATGGACCTGGCCGCCATTACCAAGACTTATCGGCTGGAACAGCAGAAGCAGATCCCGGACTTCTATCAGACCGAGAAATGTCCCATCATGGCCAGTGCCGGTTGCGGTATCAAACTGCACATGAACACCAACTTCATCTTGTCGCTGGACTTTGCCAAGGCCTTTGACCCGCAGCTCAGCAACTTGATGATCAATATGGCAACTACTTATGTATTCTAAAACCCTTACCCTGCTGGCCGCTACGCTGTGCCTGGCCGCCTGCTCCACTACTGAAACGGGCATCCGGCACAGCACACCTTATCGCCAGGGCATGGATGGCCGGATTCTGGCCCGGATCGACAGCACCGTGAACGCTTCCATAGCCGATGGGGACATCCCCGGCGCCGTGGTGGGCGTAGTACGCAATGGAACACTGGTCTTTGAGAAAGCTTATGGCAATAAGGCCGTATACCCGGAAGTGGAACCCATGACCGTGGAAACCCTGTTCGACCTGGCTTCCGTGTCCAAGTGCGTGGGAACAACACTTTCCTTTATGCAGCTGGTGGAGCAGGGCAAGGTGCGCCTGGTGGATCCCGTCAAGTATTACTTCCCGGATTTCCAGCCGTGGACGGACCCGGAAACCGGCGAGAAAATAGACATCAAGGTCCTGGATCTGCTCACCCATTCCTCCGGTTTGGACGCCTATCTTCCCAACGTGACCAGCTATGTTCAGGAGTTCGGTACCAACAGTCCGGAGCAACTGCTCAACTACATCTGTACCCGCACGGGAAGGAACTTCCGTCCCGGCACAAAACAGCTGTATAGCTGCCTGAATTTCATCACGCTGCAGTACATTCTGGAGAAAGTTACAGGCGAAAAACTCTGTGACTATGCTCAAAGGTATGTATTTGATGCATTGGGACTGAAACACACTTGTTATATACCGGAACATTTTTGTTACACGCCCATTTCTTTGATTGCTCCAACGGAAAAACAGGCCGATGGATCCGTGCTGCGGGGGCAGGTGCATGATCCCATCGCGCGGCTGATCAATGCCGGGAATTCGGGCAATGCCGGGGTGTTTTCCAACGTAGAAGATTTGGCCGTTATTTGTGCTGCGCTGCTGAATGACGGCAGTTATAATGGCCGTCGGATCCTGCAGCCGCTCACCGTGCAGAAGATGTTTACCGTACCTGCCACCAATGCGCCGGAAGTAGCCCGGGCGCTGGGCTGGTACACCTATTACACCGGGCCTTACACCAGCGGGGACATCTTTCCGCTGGAACAGCTCCGGGGCCATACGGGCTATACCGGCACTTCCATCCTGCTGAGCCCGGACACCCACACGGCCGTGATCATCCTGGCACACCGGGTTCACCCCAACGACGACGGATCGGCCTCCCGCCTCCGCTCTACCATAGCTTCCATCGTTGCCTCGTCCATTCTTCTATAGAATGGATTTTTTTATCTAAAGATTATTCTTTATATTTGTAGGAAGCAGAGAAAACTAATACACAATAATATGGATAAACTCCAGGAACTGACCCAGCAACTCTACAACCAGGGTCTTTCGAAAGGAAAAGAAGAAGGCGAGGCCATTCTGGCCCAAGCCAAAGCCCAGGCCGAAGAAATCGTGAAAAAAGCGCAGGAAGAAGCCGCTGCCATTATGGAGAAGGCTCAGAAAGATGCGGCCAATTTCAAGATAAAGACGGAAGGCGACGTAAAGATGGCCGCCAGTCAGGCTCTCCAGGCCACCAAGGCCGGCATTGAGCAAATCATCGTGGCCAAAGCCGTTGAAGCGCCCGTGAAGGAAGCCCTTTCCCAGGCCGATTTCCTAAAGGATATCATCACTGCCGTAGCTCAGCGCTTCAGCACCCAGGAAAGCACGGACCTGGCCCTGGTGCTGCCGGAGAAGCTCCAGAAAGAACTGGAACCCTTCCTGAAAGGCGCCCTGGCCCAAACCCTGGGCAAAGGCGTGGAAGCCAGCTTCTCCAAGAAGCTCAATGGCGGCTTCAAGATCGGCCCTAAGGACGGAAGCTATTTCATCAGCTTCTCGGACGAGGCCTTCCAGCAACTTATCGGCGACTATCTCCGTCCCGGTACCAAGAAAATCCTCTTCGGCTAGTCCATGAGCAATTTCGAATATATCATCTCCAGCCTCCCCTATCTTACCACGGACTTCAAGTACGCGGAAGGCCAGGGATACTGGAACGTGGTGGAAGAAATCCGCAGAGACCTCTCGGAGAAAGACACCGAAACATTAAACTTTCTCCTGAAGGGCTTCGACTCCGATGAGCTGAACGCAGATTTCTATGCCCGGGCGCTGCAGCATTCCCTTCCTTTCATTCGGGAATACTTCCGCTTCGACCTGAACCTGCGCAATGCCAAGGTCCGCTTCCTGAACCGGGAACTGGACCGTCCGGCCGACATGGACCTGATCACCGGAGAAGGCACGCCCGAAGACGAAGGCCTGGACATCGACGGCTACCGTTTCACCGGCGGCGAATTCGAGGAAGAAGAAGCGGTGGCGCAGGCCCTCTCGCAGGTAAGCCTGCTGGGCCGGGAAAAAGCCCTGGACGACGTATGCTGGGCTAAGATCGGCCAGCTGGAAACCTTCCATTACTTCGACCTTACCGCCGTCCTGGCCTATATTGCCAAGCTGCATATCGTGAACCGCTGGCTGGCCCTGGACGAAGAGAAGGGCCGTGAGCTGTTCCGGCAGCTGGTGCAGGAAGTGAAAGGCACTTTCAAAGGCGTAAACTACAAAGAATCATAAGTATATTCCATATGAAGACAAAAGGAATCGTAACCGGTATCGTGAGCAACCTGGTCACCGTAAAGGTGGACGGTCCGGTTTCCGAAAATGAAATCTGCTACATCAACTCCCAAGGCGTGGACCTGATGGCAGAGGTCATCAAGGTGAACGGAGAGAATGCCTCCGTACAGGTGTTTGAAAGCACCCGTGGCCTCAAGGGCGGGAATACCGTGGAATTCGAAGGGAAGATGCTGGAAGTGGAGCTGGGTCCCGGTTTGCTCTCCAGTACCTACGACGGTCTGCAGAACAACCTGGCCACCATGGAGCAGGTGTTCCTGCAGCGCGGCGAATACACAGACCCGCTGGACCGCAAGAAAGCCTGGGAATTCACGCCCATCGTCAAGCCCGGAGACCAAGTAGTGGCCGCCGACTGGCTGGGAGAGGTGAAGGAAGGCTGGCTGCCGCACAAGATCATGGTTCCTTTCTCCTTCAAGGGGGAATATACCGTGAAATCCATCAAGGAAGCCGGCGCTTATACGGTAGACACCGTAATGGCCGTCCTGGTGAACGCCGACGGAGAGGAAGTTCCCGTGACCATGACCCAGAAATGGCCCGTAAAGGTGGCCATCAAGGGCTATAAGGAGAAACCGCGTCCCAACAAGATCATGGAAACGGGCGTTCGCGTGATCGACACCATGAATCCCATCGCCGAAGGCGGTACGGGCTTCATCCCCGGTCCTTTCGGCTGCGGAAAAACCGTGCTGCAGCACGCTATAGCCAAGCAGGGCGACGCCGATGTGATTGTGATGGCCGCCTGCGGCGAACGTGCCAACGAGGTGGTGGAAATCTTCACCGAATTCCCGGAACTTATCGACCCGCACACCGGCCGTCACCTGATGGAACGTACCACCATCATCTGTAATACCTCCAACATGCCCGTGGCTGCCCGTGAGGCCTCCGTATACACGGCCATGACCATCTGCGAATACTACCGCGCCATGGGCCTCAAGTGCCTCCTGCTGGCCGATTCCACCTCCCGCTGGGCCCAGGCCCTCCGTGAGATGAGTAACCGTATGGAGGAACTCCCGGGCGCCGATGCGTTCCCGGTGGACCTTTCCGCCATCATCTCCAACTTCTACGCCCGCGCGGGCATGGTGGTGCTGAACAACGGCCAGACGGGCGCCGTGACCTTCATCGGCACGGTCTCCCCTGCCGGCGGTAACCTCAAGGAGCCGGTGACGGAGTCCACCAAGAAGGCCGCCCGCTGCTTCTACGCCCTCGAGCAGAGCCGCGCCGACCAGAAGCGCTACCCGGCCGTCTCCCCGCTGGATTCCTACTCCAAGTACCTGGAGTATCCCGAAATCGAGGAGTATCTGGACGAGACCGTCGAGCCCGGCTGGGTCGGCAAGGTCAAGACCGCCAAGAACATCATCCGCCGCGGCAAGGAAGCCAGCGAGCAGATCAACATCCTCGGCGACGACGGCGTCCCGATGAGCTACCACGTGAACTTCTGGAAGTCCGAGCTCGTGGACTTCGTCATCCTCCAGCAGGATGCCTTCGACGCCATCGACGCCCTCTGCCCGATCGAGCGCCAGCGCTACATGCTGGACCTCGTGCTGGGCATCTGCGACAAGGACTATGACTTCGAAGACTTCGAGAAGTGCCGGGCCTTCTTCAAGGACCTGATCAACGTGCTCCGCCAGATGAACTACTCCGAGTTCCAGGGCGAGGCCTTCCAGGGTTACCAGGATACCGTCAACCAAATGATTGCATAAGACCATGAAAGCATACCAAAGAGTCTATACCCAGCTGGAAGGCATCACCAAGGCGACGGTTTCGCTCCGCGCGAAGGGCGTGTCCAATGACGAACTGGCCGTCGTGGCCGGGAAACTCGCCCAGGTCGTGCGCATCAAGGGCGACGTCGTGACCCTGCAGATCTTCTCCGGCACGGAGGGCATCCCCACCAATGCCGAAGTCACCTTCCTCGGCGAACCGCCCGTGCTCAAGGTCTCCGACCAGCTCGCCGGCCGCTTCTTCGACGCCTACGGCCATCCGCTGGACGGCGGTCCCGAAATCGAGGGCGAGG
>CAMYWP010000110.1 GCA_947302825.1 uncultured Bacteroidales bacterium | reverse complement strand
ACATGGAGATGAGCATCACCTTCTTGATGCCGAAGCGTTTCATGAAGAAGGGGATGAGCAGGATGCACAGGGTTTCCGAAGCCTGGGAAATGGCGATGAGGGCGTTGGAATTCTTCACGGCGAAGGTATCGGCCAGGGAAGGATCGCTGGCGAAGGAGCCCAGGAAGGTGTTGGCATAGCCGTTGGTAATTTGCAGCGAGGCGCCCAGCAGCATGGAGAAGATGAAGAAGATGGCAAACTGGCCATCCTTGAACAGGCTGAAGGCCTTGAGGCCGAAGGCATCGGCCAACGTCTCGTTCTTCTTGGTCTTGTCCACGGGGCAGGGAGGCATGGTGAGGGCATAGCCGCACAGGACCAGGGACAGGATGCCGGAAGAGATGAGCTGGGTGTAGCTCTCCTGCATGGCCACGCCGCCGATGTGCAGGAAGTTGGTGAGCAGCATGCTGCAGATGAAACCCACGGTGCCGAATACGCGGATGGGCGGGAAGTCCTTCACAGGGTCCATGCCTTCCTTGCCCAGGGCGTTGTAAGCCACGGAGTTCACCAGGGCGATAGTGGGCATGAAGAAGGCCACGCTCAGGCTGTACAGGATAAAGAGCGGGGCAAACTGCACGGCGTCTCCAGCGCTGAGGCAATAGAAGCCGGCGCCCGCCATGAACAGGCCGGCAAAGCCGTGGCAGAGGGAGAGCACTTTCTGCGCCTCCATCTTTTTATCGGCCAGAATGCCCATGAGGGTGGGCATGAAGATGGATACGATGCCCTGCATGGCAAAGAACCACTTGATTTGGGAGCCCAGGCCGATATTGCCCAGGTAGCGGCCCAGCGAGGTGAGATACGCTCCCCAGACGGCGAATTCCAGGAAGTTCATCAGGATGAGCTTCAGGGTGATGGGTTTGATTTTAATCTGCATGATGCGAAGCTGTGTTATTATCTGTCAATAGCATACAAAAGTACAAAAAAATCCGTATTTTTGCATGATAATACTGCCCGGATGTTCAAATTTGAAAAGATTGCCACAGACCCTGCCAGCGCCGCCCGCGCAGGCCGCATCTCTACGGACCACGGTGAGATCCTGACGCCCATCTTCATGCCGGTGGGGACGGTGGGTTCTGTCAAGGGCGTGTATCACAGGGATTTACAGGCCGATATCAAGGCCCAGATCATCCTGGGCAACACCTATCACCTGTATTTGCGTCCCGGTCTGGACACCCTGTACAAGGCCGGCGGCCTGCACAAGTTCGAACACTGGGACGGTCCCATCCTCACGGACAGCGGCGGATTTCAGGTATTTTCCCTGGCGCCCATCCGCAAACTCACGGAAGAAGGCTGCAAATTTTCCTCGCATATCGACGGCAGCAAGCACATCTTCACCCCGGAGAACAACGTAGACACCCAGCGCATCATCGGGGCCGATATTATGATGGCCCTGGACGAATGTTGCCCCGGAGACGCCGATTACTGCTATGCCCAAAAGTCCCTCCGGCTCACGCAGGGATGGCTGGAGCGTTTCGCCAAGCATTTCGACGAAACCGAACCCCTGTACGGTTACCAACAGGTGATGTTCCCCATCATCCAGGGCTGCGTGTATCCGGAACTCAGGAAGCAGGCTGTGGAGCACGCCCTAACGCTTGACAACGACAACCGCGGCGGCTATGCCGTAGGCGGTCTGGCGGTAGGGGAACCCACGGAGAAAATGTATGAGATGCTGGAAGTTACCTGTCCCATCCTGCCCCAGGATAAGCCCCGTTACCTGATGGGGGTGGGTACGCCCGCGAATATCCTGGAAAGCATCGACCGCGGCATCGACATGTTCGACTGCGTAATGCCCACCCGGAATGGCCGTAACGGCATGCTCTTCACCTGGAACGGCATCATGAACATGCGCAACGCCAAGTGGACCGATGATTTTACGCCGCTGGATCCCCAGGGAACTTCCTTCGTGGACAGCTATTATACCAAGGGATATATCCATCACTTGTTCATTGCCAAGGAAATGTTCGCCGCCATGGTGGCCAGCGAACACAATCTGGCATTTTATTTGGACCTGGTGCGCACGGCACGGGAGCACATCCTCCAGGGAGACTTCCATTCCTGGAAATCGGCCGTTGTCCCGCAACTGATGCAGCGCCTATGAGATTCAACGGACTCCAGAAACTGGACTGGTACATCATCCGGAAATTCCTGGTCACCTTCTTCGTGGCCATCGCCTTCCTGTCCCTGATCATCGTCATCTTCGACATCAGTGAGAAGATCGAGGATTTCGTGAGGAAGGAAGCCCCGTTGAACGAGATCATCTTCGACTATTACGTGAATTTCGTCCCGTATTTCATCAACATGTATTCGCCCATGTTCGTGTTCCTTACGGTGATTTTCTTCACTTCCAAGATGACCCAGGATTCGGAGGTGGTGGCCATGCTCTCCAGCGGCATCAGTTACCATCGGCTCATGGTGCCATACCTGGTATCGGCCACTTTCATTGCCATTCTGTCGCTTGTTATGAGCCTCTGGATCTTGCCGGGGGCCAATGCCACGCGCGTGCAGTTTGAACAGAAATACAACTCCTTCCGAAAGGTGAAAATGGGCCACGATATGCACTACAAGCTGGAAGACGACCATTTCGTTTACCTCGAAAGCTTCAGCGCCTATAACAACACCGCCTATAATTTTACCCTGGAAGACATGTCCGGCGGAAGGCTCCGTTCCAAGATCACGGCCGAAAGCGCCCAGTACGATACGGTGACTGGCGTATGGAAGCTGCGCAACTGGTATATCAGGGACTATGACGAAGGCATGGGAGACCACATCCGTTCCGGCCGACAACTGGACACCACACTCAGCCTCACGCGGGATGATTTCTTCCGCAACCGCTACACCATCCAGGAACTGAATTACAGTGAGTTGAACCAGCTCATCGAAACCCAGAAAATGCGCGGCGACGCTTCCGTGAATATGTCGCTCATCGAAAAGAACAATCGTTTTTCACTGCCTTTCTCGGCCCTCATCCTCACCATTATCGGTGTGGCGCTGTGTACCAAGAAAAAGCGCGGCGGCATGGGCTGGAACCTGGCGGCGGGTACGGCCCTGGGCTTCTCCTACATCCTTTTCATGCAGTTCAGCGAGATGTTCGTGATTACGGACACCTTGCCGGCCGGCGTGGCCATCTGGCTGCCCAATTACCTGTACACCGTCATAGCCATCGTCCTGTATATCAAAGCCCCTAAATAATGAAGGTTAAGATTGTCAACAAATCCCCTTATCCCTGCCCGGCCTATGCTACGGAGCAGAGCGCAGGCGTAGACCTCAAGGCCCTCCTGACAGAACCTATTGTGCTGCAGCCGTTGGAGCGGACCCTGGTCCCCACGGGCCTGTACATCGCCCTGCCCAAGGGCTATGAGGCGCAGGTGCGTCCTCGCAGCGGTCTGGCCGCCAAGCACGGCATCACCGTACTGAACTCGCCCGGCACCATCGACGCCGATTACCGCGGCGAAATCCAGCAGCCCTTTGAGATTGTGCCCGGTGAAAGGATTGCACAAATGGTGATCGCCCGCCACGAACAGGTGGAGTGGGAGGAAGTTGACCAGCTGGACGACACCCAGCGCGGCGCCGGCGGCTTTGGTAGCACTGGTAAGTAATTAGTATGAACATCAAAGACTTATACTCAATCTTCCTGCAGTCTGCGGGAGTGAATACCGATACCCGTACCATCCGGGAAAACCAGCTTTTCGTGGCCCTGAAAGGGGAGAACTTCGATGGCAATGCCTTTGCCCTGAAGGCCCTGGAGGCCGGCGCTTGCTATGCCGTGGTGAACGAAAGCGTACAGGCCGATGACCCGCGCCTCATCAAGGTGCCAGACACCCTGGCAGCGCTGCAAGCCCTCGCGGCTTGGCACCGGCAGCAGCTGGACATTCCCGTGATCGGCCTCACCGGCACCAACGGGAAAACCACCACCAAGGAGCTTATCCGCGCCGTCTTATCGGCCAAATACCAGGTGACGGCCACGGAGGGGAATCTGAACAACGACATCGGCGTTCCGCTGTCGGTCCTCAAGATCGGGGCCGATGCCCAGCTGGCCATCATCGAGATGGGCGCCAGCCATCCCGAAGACCTGAAACCTCTGCTGGCGGTAGCTCAGCCCAGCCACGGCCTCATCACGAATGTGGGAAAGGCCCATTTGGAGGGTTTCGGCAGTTATGAAGGGGTGAAGCATGCGAAGGGCCTGCTATACGACTGGCTAAAGGCACACGACGGCATTGCCTTCGCCAACGGCGACGATCCCGTCCTTCAGGAAATGCTTTGGGAACGGGAAATGCCCTGCATCGCCTATGGCGCCAAGGACGTGAAGATCCTTCCGTCCAACCCGGAGCATCCCTTCCTGCGA
The DNA here is from genome assembly GCA_947302825.1 of uncultured Bacteroidales bacterium. Lineage (GTDB taxonomy): Bacteria > Bacteroidota > Bacteroidia > Bacteroidales > UBA932 > Cryptobacteroides. The sequence goes on along the minus strand of CAMYWP010000110.1, from coordinate 1,970 downwards.
ATGGAATTCCCCGACGGCTTGCTGGAAACCCATCTGGTGGGTGCATACAACGCCGCCAACGTGCTGGCCGCCCTCAAGATCGGCTGGTTCTTCGGTGTTCCCCAGGCCGATGCCCGCGCGGCGGTGGCTGCATACATTCCTTCCAATAACAGAAGTCAACTGCTTAAGACAGAGAAGAATACGCTCATCGTTGATGCCTATAACGCCAATCCTTCCTCCATGGCGGTTGCTTTGGATAATCTGCTTCTGGTGGAAGGCCGCAAGGTGGCCCTGCTGGGCGATATGCGCGAACTGGGACCGGAGGCCGCGCAGGAGCATGAGAAAGTGGTAGCGCGTCTGAAGGGCATTGATGCCTATCTGGTGGGCGAGGATTTCGCCCGGGCAGCAGAGGGGAAGGGGATTCCTACTTTCGCTTCGTCCGATGCCCTGGCCGCTTATCTGCAGGAGCACCCGCTCCAAGGCTGCACCGTGCTGCTGAAGGGTTCCCACAGCATGCACATGGAAAAGCTCATCGGATCACTTTAACCGTTATCCGCCAAGTGATGCCTGCTATGGTAAGGCCCACGGCCAGTCCGTAGCAGGTGCCTACCAGTACGTCGCCCAGGAAATGGGCGGCCATCATGATACGGCTGAACGACAATAGGGCAGCCCAGATGAATACGCCCCAGCCATAGACTTTGTAACTATGCTGGGGGTCATTGAGCTGAAAACCCAGATAGGAGGCTATGGCAAAGCCGAAACTGTTGGCCGCATGGGCCGAGAAAAAGCCATACAGAGGGCCGATTAAGCCGTAAGGCGTACGTACGCCATTGGCAATCATCCAGGCGTTGAAGCAGGGCCGCAGGCGCTCGAAACCGTCTTTTACGGCATTGGCCGTCTGGTCGATGAATACCACGGTGGCCACCAGGGAGAGGATCACGGCCAGGCCCTTTTTCCATCCCAGTTTCCAAATGAGGCAGGCCATTACCACGGCATAGGCCGGGAACCAGATCTTAATGTCCGACAGTAGCAGCCAGAAAGGGTCCCAGGCGGGCGTGCCCAACTGGTTCAGCCAGAGCGTGAGCCGCTGGTCCAGTTGTATGAGGGCGTCCCAATTCATCGGTTGAGGGCCTTCCACAGTTCCTCCTTAAGATCGTTCAAGCCTGTCTGGGCCACGGAGGAGATAAAGACGTGGGGGATATCGGCCGGGAGTTTCTTTTCTATCTTGGCGCGCTGTTTTTCGTCAATCAGGTCTGTCTTGGTGATAGCCAATACGCGGTCTTTCACCAGCAGTTCCGGATTGTATTCTTCCAGCTCTTTTAACAGAATTTTGTAGCACTTGGAAACGTCGGCTTCATCGGCCGCCACCATGAACAGCAGCACGGAATTCCGTTCAATATGCCGCAGGAAGCGCATGCCAATGCCTTTTCCCTCATGGGCGCCCTCGATGATGCCGGGGATATCGGCCATCACGAAAGAACGGTCGTCGTAGTAGCGCACGATGCCCAGGTTGGGCTCCAGCGTGGTGAAAGCGTAATTGGCAATCTTGGGTTTGGCCGATGTAATGGCGGCCAGCAGCGTGCTCTTGCCGGCGTTGGGGAAGCCTACCAGGCCCACATCGGCCAGCACTTTGAGCTCCAGGATGAACCAGCCTTCCTGACCTTCCTCGCCGGGCTGCGCGAAGCGGGGCGTCTGGTTGGTGGCCGACTTGAAATGGTCGTTGCCCCAGCCGCCCTTACCGCCGCGGCAGAGGATGTATTCCTGGTCCTTTTCCACCAGTTCGGTGATTACCTCCTCCGTCTCCGCGTCCTTAACAACAACACCCTGAGGTACTTCCAGGATAATGTCAGTCCCGTTCTTGCCTTTCTTCAGGGCCTCTGCGCCGTTGCCGCCGTTTTCGGCCCGCACCACTTTGCGGTAGCGCAGGTGGATGAGGGTCCACAGTTGCGGATTCACCCGCAGGATGATGTGACCGCCCCGGCCGCCGTCGC
>CAMYWP010000109.1 GCA_947302825.1 uncultured Bacteroidales bacterium | reverse complement strand
CAAGATGCGGGACATCGTTCTGTTCTGGGCCGCCAAGGGCGTGGATGGCTTCCGCTGCGACATGGTGGAGCTGGTACCGCCACAGTTCATGCGCTGGCTCATCGCCGCGGTAAAGGCCGAATATCCGCAGGTTTCCTTCATCGCAGAGGTGTACGAAAAGGACAAATACCGGATGTATATAGAGGAAGTGGGTTTCGACCTGCTCTACGACAAATCCGGTCTGTACGATACCCTAAAGGCCGTTACCTGCAGCAACGCTTCCGCTCAGTCCATTACCTGGAACTGGCAGTTCCTGGACAAGCTGCAGCCGCACATGCTCAACTTCCTGGAGAACCACGACGAACAGCGCGTGGCCTCCGATTTCTTCTGCGGCAACGCGGCCGGAGGCTATGCGGCCCTGGCGGTATCGGCCCTGCTGAATACCGCGCCTTTCATGCTTTATTTCGGCCAGGAGGCAGGAGAGCGGGGCATGCAGGCCGAAGGCTTCAGCGGCCTGGACGGACGCACCTCCATCTTCGACTGGTGCACCGTACCCGCCCTGCAGCACCCGGATAAAGCCGTTTACAAGCGCTACAAGGAAGTCCTGAATATGGCCAAGAAACCGGCTTTCGCCCAAGGAAAAACCTTCGACCTGGGCTACGTCCAGGCCAGGGGCTTTAACAAAGACCGGCATTTCGCGTTCCTGCGCAACCACGGGAAGAGCACTTATCTGGTGGTGGCCAACTTCGGCCCTCCCACTGACATTTACGTGCAGATTCCCCAGGAAGCACTTGACTACCTGGGCATCACAACCCAACAAACCGAGTTGATCCTATCGGTACCGGAGCGGGATTTCCGCCTACTTGAACTGTAACTGAACTTAAACTATGAAAAAACTTCTTTCCATCCTGTTGGTAGGGGCCCTCTCCCTGGCCTTTGCGCCCGATGAGCCTGTGATCACCCAGAAAGACGGCCTGGTGCTGGTGAACACCACCACCCTGTGCGCCAAGTACGAGGGTTATAACGGGCCTACTCCCGTACTCATCACCCTGAAAGAAGGGAAAGTGGCCCAAGTGCAGGCCCTCACAAATCAGGAGACTCCGGCCTATTTCGAGCTCCTGAAAGAAGAAAAGCTTTTTGATCGTTGGAACGGGCTCACGGCCGCCGATGCAGCAGCTCTGGAAGTGGACATCGTCTCCGGCGCCACCTATTCCTCCGATGCCATCATCCACAACGTCCGCACCGGCCTCATCTACTACCTAGACTCTACAAAATAATTCAACCCTCAAATCAGCCTTAGAGCCCGTAGGGCGACAGTAAGTCCCTTCCCCGAGGGAAGGGATTTAGGGATGGGGTAACGTGGGGGAAGAAAAAAAGTGGGAAGACATTGAGCGTTAGAAGGGATAACCTACGCCGAAGTGTATGGCGTAATTGCCCTTGAACCATTGGTTGATGGGAACCCAGCGGTTGCCTTCTTCGCGTACAGGGTCGTGCAGGCGCACGCCGGCATCTACGCGGATGAGGATGAAATCCAGGTTCAGGCGGATGCCCAGGCCCCAGTCCAGACCTAAGGATTCCGGGAAGGTCTTGAAACTGAAGTAACTGCCATCGTCCGTATAATCGTCCCAAAGGGGCGGGAAGTCCCAGATGTTACCGACATCGGCGAAGAGGGCGCCTTCCAGTTTCCAGACTAGCGGGAAACGGTATTCCACATTGGCTTCAAACTTCATCTGGCCCACCTGGCTGGGAATGGAGAACATGGTCATGGGCTGCGATGTGCCCGGACCCAGGGTACGGGCCTGCCAGCCGCGCATGGACATGGAACCGCCGCTATAGAACAATTTCTCTACTGGCATGTTATCGGAGTTGCCATAGGCGTAACCGGCACCGGCCATCAGATGCAAAGCCACTGCCTGCTGATCGTTTTTCCCGAAGCGGAACACTTTACCCAGGTTCAACTCTCCACGCACGTACTGCGAATAAGGAATGGACCAGATAGTATGCTCACCGGACGAGTTCACGGGCAAAATCGGGTTGAACAGGCTGATAACATTGCCGGACAGGTCGAAACCAAAACGGATATAATAGAAAGGCGTCTTGGGAACGGCCGATGCATCGGTGGTATAATAGAGCATGCCTCCCACGCCCATGTCGAAGTGGTCCATATAGGCGCTCAGGAGGAAAGGATTGGTCTGGAGCAGCATGAACCAGAAGTCCTCATCCATCTTGAACAGGCGGGCTACATTGGCCCGGAGAGGCGTGAACTGATAATACAGCCTTTTCCCAAAGCGTCCGTTATACACGAAGCCGCTGGAGAGAACGGCACGGCGGTATTCCGGACGGTCCTGATAGACAAAGCCCATGGTAATGTCCGTGCGGGGGATATTGGGGCCTTTGAAAATCCGGTTGGGCAGGCCGATGAATTTCGGGAAGCGGAGGGATGCGGTTACACTCAATTCCGTGGAATAGGCGGGATCACGGGGCTTGAACTGGAAATTGCCCTTGACGCCGATATTCAGCTGCTCGCCGCCATGGAAGATGTTCTTGTGGATGTAATTCAGCTGGGGGGAAATGCCCACAAGGCCCGTGGAGTTCACGGAAGCTTCCAAATCGGCCCTGAAAGCCTGGAGGCGGGAATTACGCAGCGTAATGTTGCAGTTCACTTTGTCGTCGGAGACGGGCTCCAGGTTCACGTTCACGCCCGAAAGCATGCCCACGCTGGCAAAACGGGTATAGGTGGTGTTGATTTCCTTTTCGTTATACAGATCCCCGGGCCGCAGGGTGTTCAGGTTTTCCAGCACCTTTTGGCGGATTTTAAGGCGCTCCGGATGGGTGATCTGCACCCGGCCCAGCGTGAATTTCTTGTGCTCCTTGGCGGCCGACGGACTGTCGCCCAGGGCATAGTCCCGCACGAACATAGTGACGGAAGCCTTGCCGTCGGAGGCTAGGGTATCGGCCTCGAAAGCATAGAAACTCTTGTTGAAGCCGTAATAGCCCATGTTGCGCAGCACCTGCGAGGAACGTTCTGCTTCGGCCTCCAGGCTGGATTCGGCCAGGTACTGTCCGGGTGCTATGGTGCTTTCCGGAATGGTGGATTCGAAATCTTGCTTGAAGGTGCCGTACTCTGGAATCTTGTAGTCGATGGCGCTGATGGTGTAGCGCTTTCCCAACGCCACGTAATAAGTCACGTATACCTTGCGCCCCTTCACGCTCACCTGGCTTTCCACCTGGGACCCGTAATAGCCGGTATAGCGCAGGTGGTTTTCGATGTTCTGGATGCTCTTTTCCACCTGGGAGGCATCGTACACCACGGGCTTCACGCCGATTTTCTGGAGGAAGCGCTTGAAACCGGTGTCGCCGTTGCCGCCCCAGTTGTAGACGGACAGCAGGGGATTGAGGCCCAGCAGGTAGCTGTTGGGCTTCTGGCTGACATAAGACGAGAGTTCCGCGGAGTTGTAAGAATTGTCATCTACCTTCACCTTGTTCTTGCGAAGCAGGTATTCTCCGTCTTTGAGCGAACGGGTGACGCTGCAACCCGCCACCGACAGCAGGCAAAGGCCAAGAAATATGACTTTCCGCAGATTCATTCTTACAAAAATAATACTTTTTTACTTATATTTGCGAGAATTTATCAGTTTAGCCGAAATGAAGAACAAATACATCGACCTGATTGATCAGACCTTCGATTTCCCGCAGGACGAATTCATGGTTGTGGACGGAGATCTGCTGTTCAACGACATCGACCTCATGGAAATCATCGAGAAGTATGGCACCCCGCTGAAGATCAGTTATCTGCCCAAGATTTCCTCGCAGATCCAGCGGGCCAAGCGCCTCTTCAAGGTGGCTATGGCTAAGGCCGATTATCAGGGCGATTACCATTACAGCTACTGCACCAAGAGCTCCCAGTTCGCCTTCGTGGTACACGAGGCCCTGAAGAACGACGTGCACCTGGAAACCTCATCGGCCTATGACCTGGACCTCATCGAGGCCCTGGGCCGCGACGGTTCCGTGGACAAAGAGCAGCTGTACATCATCTGCAACGGCTTCAAGCGCCCGCAGTACATCCAGAACATCGCCAAGCTGCGTAAGTCCGGCTGGAAGAACATCATCCCCGTGCTGGACAACAAGAACGAATTCGAAGACCTGGCCGACCTCATCGAAGAAGAGACCATGATGGGCATCCGGATCGCCTCCGAAGAAGAGCCCAACTTCGATTTCTATACCTCCCGTCTGGGCATCCGCTATTCGGATATCATCAAATTCTACCAGAGCACGGTGGCCAAGTATCCCAATTTCCACCTGAAGATGCTGCATTTCTTCATCAACACGGGCATCCGGGATACCGCCTATTACTGGAACGAATTGTCCAAGTGCGTGAAGGTGTACTGCGAACTCAAGGCCATCTGCCCGGAACTGGACAGCCTGAACATCGGCGGCGGCCTTCCCAACAAGACCTCCCTGGCCCAGGATTTCGACTACGAATACATGGTGGAGGAAATCATCAACCAGATCAAGGTCACCTGCAACGCCAACGGCGTGGAAGAACCGGACATTTTCACGGAATTCGGTTCCTTCACCGTAGGGGAGAGCGGCGCCACCATCTTCAAGATCCTGGACATCAAGCAGCAGAACGACCGGGAAAAGTGGTACATGATCGACAACAGCTTCATGACCTGCCTGCCGGACACCTGGGGTCTGAACCAGCGCTTCATCCTGCTGCCCATCAACAAGTGGAACGACGAATACCAGCGTGTGTTCCTGGGCGGCCTCACCTGCGACAGCCAGGACTTCTACAACGCCGACTATCACGCCAACGCCATCTTCCTGCCCACCATCCGCAGCCGGCGGGAAAACCTGTATATCGGCTTTTTCCACACGGGCGCTTATCAGGAGGCCCTTTCCGGCTACGGCGGTATCAAACACTGCCTCATGCCTTCTCCCCGGCACATCCTTATCGACCGGGACAAGGAAGGGAACCTGACCACGCGTATCTTCGCCGAAGAACAGACGGCGGAAAGCATGCTCAAGATCCTGGGCTACTAATCCATGACCCAGGCCGAAATCAAGTTCGTCAAATCGCTGTCGCAGAAGAAATTCCGGGACAGCAGCGGCTTGTTCGTGGTGGAAGGGGAGAAGCTGGTGGCCGAAGCCATGGCTTCCCGCTTCACCGTGGAAAGGGTTTACCTCCGAGAAGAGATAGGGGAGGCGGCCATGGCCCGGCTATCGGCCCTTTCTTCGCCTTCTCCGGCCCTTGCGCTGGTTCGTAAGCCCGCAGACCTTCTGCAGGACGAACTACCGTCTACGGGCCTTTTTCTGGCCTTGGACGGCATCCGCGACCCCGGCAACCTGGGAACCATCTTAAGAATCGCCGATTGGTTCGGCATTGACGCCATTTACGCCTCGCCGGATACGGTGGAACTTTTCAATCCCAAAGTGGTGCAGGCCACCATGGGCGCCATCTTCCGTGTGCGCTTCCACTATACGGACATCCCCGCTTTGTGCGCATCGGCCTTGCAAGCCGGCGGCCAGGTGTACGGCACCTTCCTGGACGGTACCCGCATCTACGACCGTCCGCTGTCCAACGGGCTCCAAGCCCCTTCAGTGATTGTGATCGGGAACGAAGCCAACGGCATTTCCCCGGCAGTGGCCGCCCACGTGAGCGAGCGACTCTTCATTCCGCCTTATCCCGCCGATGATCCGGGCTCCGAAAGCCTCAATGCGGCCGTAGCCACCGCCATCACCGTGGCAGAATTCAGAAGGCGTTAATCTTTCTTGTAGTATTTGGGCCAGCAGGCCTCGAGATAGGCGCGAAGGGCGTTTTCGTGCTTGTTGGGCTGGGGCTGGTAGAACACCGTCCCCTTGAGGGCATCGGGCAGGAATTCCATGTCCACGAAGTGCCCGGGATAGTCGTGGGCATATTTGTAACCATCGCTGTAACCCAACTGGGACATCAGTTCCGTGGGCGCGTTGCGGATGGGGAGAGGAACCGGCATATTGCCCGTTTCCTTCACCTTGGCCAGGGCATTTTCAATGGCCATATAGGAGCCGTTGCTCTTGGGCGAGGATGCCAGATAAACCGTGGTTTCGGCCAGGGGAATGCGCCCTTCCGGCATGCCGATCTTGGACACTACCTCGAAACAGGCATTGGCCAGCAAAAGGGCGTTGGGATTGGCCAGGCCCACGTCTTCCGATGCACTGAGGCACAGGCGGCGGGCAATGAAGAGCGGATCTTCGCCGCCGTCGATCATCCGAGCCAGGTAATAGATGGCTGCATTGGGATCCGAACCCCGGATACTCTTGATAAAGGCCGAGATAATGTCATAGTGCATTTCCCCGTCCTTGTCGTACATGGCCATGTTCTCCTGGATGGAAGCTGTAACAGTGGCATTGTCAATGACAATAGGGGAGTGACCGCTCTGGGC
>CAMYWP010000108.1 GCA_947302825.1 uncultured Bacteroidales bacterium | reverse complement strand
CCCTCGCCGCGGTCCAGCTCCAGAATCCAGCCGGCCACGTTGTCCAGGAAGTAACGGTCGTGCGTGACGGCAATCACGGTGCCTTTATACTGCTGCAGATGGGCTTCCAGCCATTGGATACTCTCGGTGTCCAGGTGGTTGGTGGGCTCGTCCAGCAGCAGGACGTCGGGTTCGCTCAGGAGCAGGCGACACAGGGCCACGCGGCGTTTTTCACCGCCCGAAAGCTCCTTGATCTTCTGCTCCGAAGGCGGGCACTGCAGCGCATCCATGGCCCGTTCCAGCTTGGAATCGATCTCCCAGCCGTTCACATGCTCGATCTGTTCGGTGAGTTCGCCCTGGCGCTCGATGAGGCGGTTCATTTCGTCATCGTCCATGGGCTCCATGAACTTCATGGAAATGTCGTTGTACTCCTGCAGGATGTCCATGATGGGCTGCACGCCCTCCTGGACCACTTCCAGCACCGTTTTCTCCGGGTCCATCTGCGGCTCCTGCTCCAGGTAGCCCACGGTATAGCCGGGCGCCCAGACCACTTCGCCGGTATAGGCTTTCTCCACTCCGGCAATGATTTTCAGGAGCGTGGATTTACCGGATCCGTTCAGGCCGATGATGCCGATTTTTGCCCCGTAGTAGAAGCCCAGCCAGATATCCTTGAGGATGACTTTGTTATTGTGAGGGAGCACCTTGCTCACCCGGTTCATGGAGAAGATAATCTTTTCGTCGGCCATAGCATATGCGGTTTGGACAAAGATAACAAATTATTCTTACCTTTGTGTTCTATGGACAAACTTTTCCTCATAGACGGGCACGCTCTGGTGTTCAAGATGTACTACGCCTTCCTGCGCAGGCCCATGATCAATTCCCAGGGGGCCGACATGTCCATCCTGTACGGCTTCACCAAGTACCTGCTGGAAATGCTGGAACGGGAAAAGCCCACGCACGTGGCAGTGGCGTTCGACCCTCCGGGCGGCAGTTTCCGCAACCAGCTGTACCCCGCCTACAAAGGGACGCGTCCCCCTACCCCGCAGCTGGTCATCGACGCCCTGGAACCGCTTACGCAGCTGGTGCAGGCCCTGCAGATTCCGGTGCTCATGGTGCCGGGTTTCGAGGCCGATGACGTCCTGGGCTCCGCGGCCACGCAGTACGCCTCAGACGCCCTGGACGTGTTTATGGTAACGCCGGACAAGGATTACGGGCAGCTGATCGGCCCGCATGCTTTCCAGTACAAGCCGGGGAAAAGCGGCAGCGACGCCGAAATCTGGGGCATCCCCGAACTCTGCGCCAAATGGGGCATTTCGGAGCCGTCGCAAGTCATTGACATGCTGGCTATTTGCGGCGATTCGGCCGACAATGTGCCCGGCGTGAAGGGCGTGGGGGAAGTGGGCGCCGCCAAGCTTATCGCCAAGTACGGCAGCCTGGAAAACATCTACGCGCACCTGGAGGAACTCCCGCCCCGGCAGCAGGAGCAGTTCCGGGAGGCGGAGCCGTATATCGGCCTGTCCAAAACCCTGGTCACCATCAAGACCGACATGGACCTGCCCGTCACGCTGGAAGACATGCGCTATACGGGGCAGTATGCAGCAGACATTGTGACGCTTTTTGAGCGTTACGAATTCGCTTCCTTAAAGAGATATATTGCCGGTAAAACTTCCCTGGTGTCACCCGCCACTCCGGCACCGCAGGAAAGCGTTGCTTTCGAATTCCAGGAAGTTGCCCCTGAGGAAGTCCTTGCTGCGGCACGGAAAACGGGGAAAGCGGGACTGGTGCTTTCCGGTCAGAAACTCCTTTTGTCGGCCGATAAAAAGGTGGCTTCGGTTACTCTGAGCCAGGCGAAAACCCTGCTGGAAGACCCTGCAGTGGCTAAATTCGGCGTGGATCTCAAGCGCCTGTCCAACCAGCTGGCGGCCGAAGGAATCGGCCTGGAAGGACTGTGGAACGACATTGAGCTGATGCACTATGTGCTGAATCCGGAACGGAGCCACGAGCTGGCGGCGTTGGCGCAGACTTACCTGGGCGTTTCGCTGGAAGCATCAGCCGCGCCGGCCCAGACGGGTTCCCTCTTTGACGACATTCCCGAGGAAGACGACTCGCCCCGGCTATTAGAAGCCGCCGTGCTGGTGCCGCTGGGCGACAAACTCCGGGAAAACCTGCCGCCGTTTTACGACCAGATGGAAGAGCCGCTGGCCAAAGTGCTGGCAGTGATGGAACGGGACGGGGTGAAAGTGGATATGGAGCAGATTCGCCACTTCGCCGACGGGCTTCGCAAAGAACTGGCGGAAAGGGAGTTGCGCATCCGGGAAATGGCCGGCGATCCCACGCTGAACATTTCCTCCCCAAAACAGGTGGGCGACCTTCTGTTCGATAAACTCCGGTTGGATCCCAAGGCCAAAAAGAACGGCCGCGGACAGTATTCTACGGATGAGGCCACCCTGCTGGCCATTGCCGACAGGCATCCCATCGTGGAAGAGATTCTGGAATTCCGGGCGGTGAAGAAACTGCTTTCTACCTATATCGAGCCTTTCCCTTCGTACATCTCGCCCGTAGACGGACGCGTGCATACTACGTTCAATCAGGCGCTTACGGCAACTGGTCGGCTTTCCTCCTCCAACCCCAACCTGCAGAATATCCCCGTGCGCACAGAGCGCGGCAAGGAGATTCGCAAGGCGTTTGTGCCGGAGACGCCGGAGGGCATCATCGTATCGGCCGACTATTCACAGATTGAACTGCGCATCATGGCGCACCTCAGCGGCGACGAGCACCTGACCCAGGCTTTCCGTGAGGGGGCCGATGTCCACGCGGCCACGGCGGCCAAGATCTTCGGCATTCCAGTATCGGAGGTCACGAGGGAGCAGCGCGGCATGGCCAAGACGGCCAATTTCGGCATCATGTACGGCATCTCTTCCTTCGGTCTGGCGCAGCGGCTGCACTTATCGCGCAGTGCCGCTAAGGAGCTGATTGAAGGATATTTCGCCTCCTTCCCCTCCATCCGCAGTTTCATCGACAGCAGCATCGCTTTCGCCCGGGAGAACGGCTACGTCCAGACGCTCTTCGGCCGGCGGCGCTACCTGCCGGACATCCACGCCCGCAACGCCACGGTCCGTGCCCTGGCCGAAAGGAACGCCGTGAACGCCCCCATCCAGGGAACATCGGCCGATATTATCAAGCTGGCCATGATCGGGGTGGCAACGCGCCTGAAAGAGGCGGGGCTCAAGAGCAAGATGGTGCTGCAGATCCACGATGAACTGCTGTTCGACGCCCTTCCAGAGGAGCTTCCGCAGCTGGAGGCTTTGGTGAAAGATGTGATGGAACACGTCATCACCCTATCCGTACCCTTAACCGTTGAATGTTCCGCCGGTGCCAACTGGCTGGAAGCGCACTGATTGCCTATGGACTATCTGAATTATACGGAAAAGGAGCTGGTAGCCCGGGCCATCCAGGGCGACCAGATGGCTTTCCGCGCCCTTTACCAAATCCACGAACGCTCGGTCCGCGGACGGGTGAGCGGTTACTTCCAATGGAAGGCCGATGTGGACGATGTAGTCTCCGAGAGCTTCCAGAAGGCGTTTTCGGCCCTGGGGAGCTTCGACGTTTCGCGGGAATTCCGGCCTTGGCTCCTGACCATCGCCACCCGCACGGCGCTGGACCATCTTTCCAGCATCCAGCGGGAAGACGAGAAGAAGGAAGGCATCCTGCACAAGGCTTCTTCCGAGAGCGGAGACAGCGTTCCCCTGACGGATTATACCCCGGAAGAGGAAATCATCAACGACGAGGTGCACCAGCGGCTCATGCAGTACATCGACGAGCTGCCCTCCCTATACAAGGACGTGATGATCAAATACATGATAGAAGAACTGGAATACGAAGAGATTGCGAAGGAGCTGGACCTGGAGCTGAATACGGTCCGCACGCGCATCCGCCGGGGCAAGCAGCACCTGGCCCAAATGATGCTCCGGGGGGAAGTGGAATGAATGCGGCCGATTTTCTGGATTTCGTGAAGCGGGATTTTCCGCTCACGCCCCTGCAGGAACAGCGTTTTGCGGCGCTGGAGAATCTTTATCGGGAATGGAACGCCCAAATCAACGTGATTTCCCGCAAGGACATCGATGCCCTATATGAGCATCACGTCCTGCATTCCCTGGCCATTGCCCGTTACCTGCTCACCGTCCCGGGGCTCTATGAGCGCTTTGCCTCCGGGAGTGTGCTGGACCTGGGGACCGGCGGTGGATTCCCCGGCATTCCGCTGGCCATCCTCTTTCCATCGGCCCAGTTTGTCCTCTGCGACTCTGTGGGCAAGAAAACCATTGTGGCCCAGGCGGTTGCATCGGCCTTGGAACTGGAGAACGTGCGCGTGGTGAATGCCCGCGCCGAATCCCTGCCCCAGGTCTTTGACTTTGTGGTTTCCCGCGCCGTGGCTTCCCTGCCGGACTTTTATCCCTGGGTCAAGGGGAAGTTCACTCAGGGCATCCTCTACCTGAAAGGCGGCGATGTGAACGAAGAGATTGCTCTCACCATGGCCCGGCATCGGCTGCCCCGTGGCAGCGTGCACACCTGGCCCATATCGGCCTGGCTCAAAGACCCCTGGTACGACGGCAAACTGGTGATTCATTTTGAATGATTTTTTCTGTCATTCTGAACGAAGTGAAGAATCTCTTAAAAAATATTTGGCGTTTTGAGCGGGAATTACTACCTTTGCAGTCCTTACGCGAAAAATAATAAAACAGAGATATCATGAAAAGAACATTCCAACCTTCCCGCCGCAAGCGCGTGAACAAGCATGGCTTCCGCGCCCGCATGGCCAGCGCCAACGGCCGCCGCGTTCTGAGCGCCCGTCGCCGCCACGCCCGCAAGAAGCTCTCCGTCTCCGACGAAGACCGCTGGTAGAAATTGAAGCAACCCCTCCAGGTTGCTTTTTTCTTACCTGCCTGGAGGAAGGTGCAGGTATTTTTCAATTTGGCGGGGACGGGCAGTGGTACGGTTGTGAAGAAGGCGGGCCAGCTGTTCTTTTCTTTCTATCGGCAACAAGGGTAGTTGAAACAAATCTTTTACCCAGCCTTCCTTCAGTAGAATCCTGCTACATTCGGCATACACGGCATCGGAATACTGATTCCGGTCTTCTTTGATATCATAGTCGCTTCCGGTGTTGTCGTGCATGGAACGCAACAGGGCGTCATAGTCCCCGTAATAACTGATAACTTCCCCGTAATCGATTACATTCCAGAGACTGATGGCATAATCGGCTATTTGTTGCATCGCATTCTGATCCAGCTTTCTCCCCCATCGTTCCAGTTGCTGATAACAAAGATGCCCTCCCCCTTCATAAGTAGTACGCATCTCCCGAAGGATTCCTCGGAAAAGATTGGATTTATTCTCCTCATTTACAGGCACTGAGTACGGATGCGCATTCCGTGCATAACGCAGGAAATTCCAACGGTAATCCTCTGCTCTCTCCACTAATTTGCGTTCCACGGGATTATTATAACTGTAATTGACCGTGGTCTTCACCTGCTTGTTTCCCAACTTGACCGAACTCATGTAACGATGCTTGAACAGGGACCCTTTCCGCCCCCTGGATTCATTCCATTCCCTGGCAAACAAGCGAGTGTACAGCTGAACAAACGAAGCCAGTTGCAAATCTCTATCTACCACCACTACATTGTGAATGTGGTCCACCATGGGACAAAGGGACAGGACCTTGACGCCATACCGTCTTGCTACCGTACAGAAAATGGTAAAGAACACCAGAAAATCATTGACGGTATAGAATACCAAAACGCCGCCCACCGTTTGCTGGCACACGTGGTGCACTTCTCCAGGATATACTTTTCTTGTCTTCATACGGTGCAAGATATCCAGAAGAATCCGGGCTGCCAAGCATCGTAAAAAACATTGTGTTGTTTCAGGTGATTTTTTGCTGTTTTTTACGATTTGCTACTCCCAGACTACCCATTTCCGGTCCAGCGGAATCCGTTTGGGCTGCCCTGCCGGACCGTCAATCCGATAGGTTTCGGCACCGTCCACCAATTCTGCCACGGCTTTGTTCACCCGGGCGATATTCACATTGAGGTCGTTGTTGAAATAATCCAGAATACGCAGCACCCGTTTTTCAATTTCGCCGGGTTCCGAGCATCGGCTCACACGCCGGTAATAGGCTGCAAGCTCTACCCGATAGTCCACAATGTCCTTCAAAGGAATCCCCTCCGGATGCCGCAGGAACAGGAGCAGCACTGTCTTAGCCATCGGCCTGACTTTCAATTCTTGTGGGCCGATATACACCCGCAGGCTCCGCGTAATGCGCACAGGCTGCGTCACGGGACGCCGAACCTTCCCTCGCCGCTCCACTTCCCGTAGCGCCAGTCGGACAAAAGTGAGCAGTTCCTCCGTCTCCTTCTCCTCCCACTTCACGCCATACGGTGCCTGCGCTTCTTCCA
>CAMYWP010000107.1 GCA_947302825.1 uncultured Bacteroidales bacterium | reverse complement strand
GATGATGAACGACCGCGACAATCCGGATCTCCCGCTGGGCAATCTCTTTGCCGATGTCTTGCGGGACTTCGGCTCCAGGTACTTCAAGAAGCCCATGGATTTTGCCGTCACCAACTTCGGCGGCATCCGCATTCCCATGCCGGAAGGTGCCGTTACGTTGGATGACATTTCGTCCATGTTCCCCTTCAAGAACTACGTTTGCTACGTAAAGATGAAGGGTGAATCCCTCACCAAGCTGCTGGAGCAACTGGCTGGAACCCAGGCGTTTCAGGCCACTTCCGGTGCGAAGGTTCTTGTGAAGAACCATCAGCTGGAGTCGGCGCTGATCGGCGGGAAACCCATCGATCCCAAGAAGATTTACAACGTGACCACCATCGACTTCCTGCTGGACGGCGGCGACCAGCTGCGTATCGGCGCCCTGGCCGAGGATGTGGTCCTGACGCACGTGCTGCTGAAGGATGTGATGCTGCAGTATGTGGAGTCCATGGAGAAGGCCGGAAAGGTGATTGACAGCGCTTCCGACGGGCGCGTAGTTATGGAGGATTAGGCTATGAACAAGACTATTCGCTATATACTGATTGTGGCGGGCCTGCTGGCGCTGGGCTATTGCATCTATGTGGGCGTTCAGTTGGGTAAACGGGAGGTGCATCACCTCACCATCCTGCACGTGAACGACACCCACAGCCACCTGGAACCCATCCGTACCGGGGAATACGCCGGTAAGGGCGGTATCCTGGAGAGGACGGCTTATATTGATTCCGTCCGTACTGCCGATGGCCCGGAGAATGTGCTGCTGCTGCACGTCGGCGATTTCTGCCAGGGAACTACGTATTTTTCTGAATTCGGCGCTCCGCTGATGGTGCAGATGATCAACGCCGTGGGCTACGATGCCATCACGCTGGGCAACCACGAATTCGACAATGGCATTGAGGCGCTTGGCGAGGCTCTGTCCGGCTGCGAAGTGCCCGTGGTGTGCTGCAACTACGACTTTTCGCCCTTCGAGGCAGGGAAGTACATCAAGCCTTACGTGATTCTGGAAAAGGCGGGGCTCAAGATCGGTATCATCGGCGTGCTGTGCCCGCTGGGCAGCATGGTGCAGGGCGATATCGCCAATCGTCTCCCGTCCTATGAACTGGTTCCCACCGTGCAGAAATACGCCGATTTACTGCGTCCGCAGTGCGATCTGGTGATTGCCCTCACGCATATCGGCTACACGGAGCACGGCCCCGGCGAAACCACGGATCCGCAGCTTTGCGCCGCCACCAGGAACATCGACATCTTCGTGGGCGGACACTCCCACACCTTCCTGGAAGAAGCCGCCATGCATCCCAATCTGGACGGCAAACTCATCCCCATTGTCCAAACCGGCGAGTACGGCGTCTACATGGGTGAGTTCCATGTGAAAATGTAGTTAGGTACGGTTTTCCGTCTGGTGTCGCAGGTCGGCAAAAAATGCCCTACCTGCGACACTTTTCCGTTACCGGTGCCTTCCGGTGTCGCAGGTCCCCGGCCTCCCGTCTTTTGGTCCTTTTTCCGCGTCGCAGGTCCTTTTCCCTCCCTGTCGCAGGTCGGCAAAAATGCCCTACCTGGGACGGTTTTCGGCCATCTGTGACCTCTGGTGTTGCGGGTCAGGCAAAAAATGGGGACCTGCGACGGTAGCTATTGTGTCTGTGGACGTTTGGGAAGCAGTTGGGAGACGGTATCCCTTGGTAGTTGCATGCAGCGGGCCAGTTGGGGCACTGAGGTTCTGTAACTACGGTCCAGATAGGGGATTAGCCTGGCTTTCATTTCGGGGGTCAGGTTCTGGACGGTGCGTTTGTACCATTTCTCGGCCAGATTGGAGATGATGGCCAGCAGTTCTGTATCACTGTGCCGTTGTCGGCCGTTAAGGACCAGTTTCTGTTCCATTTCGGATGGGTTCAGCAGGCCGATTGTTTTCAGGAAGAAAGCGGGATCGTTGTTGAATGCACTTTCCAGATACGGATAGTCGCAGGCGCTGACCGGCTCTACGAATCCATCCCGATTGACCAGCCAGGGAACATGACTCAAATCTTCATGCGAACGGAATAATGCTTCCCGTTCCCGTCTGGACATCTCCGACACTTTCCGAGTATTCACAGGACATTTACCATTGACAAACATTCCCCGGTAGCCCGACCATCTGTAGTCCTCAATCCGGCAGCCCGTGTCCAGGGCATTTCGGGGAATGTATGCCAATGCGTTCCGTACGTACCATTCATTATCCAGATACTGAACATTGATGTCCGTTCTTCTCATGATACTCTTTTCGTTGTACTTCCAGGACAGGTATTGGGAATGTCTTTTTTTAATCAGTTCTCCCACTTTCTGTGCTATTGCCATGTTTACGGCCAGAAGGGCCAGGTGTCCGTGATTGGACATGACTATCCCAATGATAGGCAGACAGTTACACATCCAGCAAGCAATGTAGAAACATTTTTCCAGATGGCCGTAGTCTTCTTCGTCGCGGCACAAGGTAATGGATTCCATCCCCTCCAGGCTGATATGGAAAGGATATACTTTCCGGGTACTGCCATCCGGAAGTGTACGGGTAACGATTCGTTGGAAACTCATACTGTTGTGGGTTTTAGGGTGTCTCGGGTGTCTGTTGCAGGTCCCTTTCCTATTCGTCTATTGTGTTCTTTTCCCTCGTCGCAGGTCGGCAAAAATTGCCCTACCTGCGACGCTTTTCCGTTACCGGTGCCCTCTGATGTCACAGGTCGGCCCCAAAACACGGACCTGCGACGCTTTTCGGCTACTGGTGCCCTCTGGTGTCACAGGTCGGCCCCAAAACACGGACCTGGGACGGTTTTCGGCCATCTGTGACCTCTGGTGTCGCGGGTCAGGCAAAAAATGGGGACCTGCGACGGAGAGACCGGGGGACCTGCGACGGTCGGTCGATGGTTTCTGCGCAAAGAAAGGGAGAATTATCGGTGTAAGGAAAAAGGAAACGTTTAAGTTTAAAATGGGCTTTTTGGGGCTCCCGGTGGCCGATTATGGAGACCGGCCAAACGGATAAATTTAAAAAGTGCCGGTCCGGGATGGCGAAAAACCGTTCTGGACAGATATCAGAGAGGGTTTTTCCGTGTAGATTATTTTTCTAACTTTGCACAACTTTAATGCTTTCGCATATGATCCAGTCCATGACCGGCTACGGCAAGGCCGAAGCCCAGCTCGCAAGCGGCAAGCTCACCCTTGAAATCCGCACCCTCAACGGCAAAAGCGCCGACATCAACATCAAAAGCAGCCTCCTCCCCAAAGATAAGGATCTGGAAGTGCGCAAATTATTGGCCGATAAGTTAGTACGCGGAACCATCGACCTCTTCGTCAGCTTCGAACCCGCGGCGGGACAAGGTGCGCACAGCATCAACGCCGATGCCTTCCACGACTACTGGAAAAGCGTAGTATCGGCCCTGGACCGCGAAACCATCCTCCCCAAAACCTTTACCAAAGACCCCGGCGTAGGCAGCATCCTTGCCAGCAGCTTCCTCCGCCTTCCGGATGTGGTGGATGCCCGCAAGGCCGATGTCATCGGCCCGGAAGAATGGCCGCTGGTGGCCCAGGCTTTGGACAGCGCCCTGGAGCAGCTCCTGGCCTACCGA
This sequence comes from uncultured Bacteroidales bacterium, assembly GCA_947302825.1. Classification (GTDB taxonomy): domain Bacteria; phylum Bacteroidota; class Bacteroidia; order Bacteroidales; family UBA932; genus Cryptobacteroides. The sequence goes on along the minus strand of CAMYWP010000107.1, from coordinate 2,855 downwards.
GCCCAGGAAGGTCGGGCCCTGTATGCCGATGTTACTTCCCGCGTGGCTGGCATCTTGAAACTCTACGATCAAGTGGAATCCCTGGAGCACGAAAGGATGACCACAGTGCGCGAAAAACTGGGACGTGCGCTGGAAGACCTGGCCGCCAAGCCCAACCCGGAACGCTTCGAGCAGGAGATGATTTTCTACCTGGAAAAATACGATATCAACGAGGAAAAAGTCCGCCTGCGCCAACACTGCAAATACTTCATGGAAGTAATTGACAGTGAGTCCTATCCCGGCAAGAAATTAGGCTTCATCATCCAGGAGATGGGCCGTGAGATCAACACTACCGGTTCCAAAGCCAACCACGCCGGAATCCAGCAGTTGGTGGTCCGTATGAAGGACGAATTGGAGAAGATTCGGGAGCAAAGCATGAATATTCTATAGGGGAGCGTCGCAGGTCCCTGGCATCCCCGTCTCAGCTCCTCTTCCCTTCAGTCGCAGGTCCGTGTTTTTAGACCGACCTGCGACGGTAGGGTGTACCGGTGGGGGAAAGGTGTCGCAGGTGGGGCGATTTTTGCCGACCTGCGACGGGGGAGAGACAGGGAAGACCGGGAAGGGACAGGGGAGGCTGGGGAAGGGTGGCATTATTCGGAAAAAGTGTTATCTTTGCAATAGCTAATTACATAATTGTATGAATAACAAATGGTTCCGGGGCCTGATAGTGGCCTTTTTCCTGCTTATTTCCTTGTCTTTGGGCGCGCAGAAGCGTATTGTGGTAGCGTATGTGGGCGCCGGGTCGGACGTGATGCCGGACATGAGTCTGATGACGCATATCGACTATGCTTTCGGGCATGTGAACGAGACTTACGATGGCGTGAGGATCAGTCGGCCGGAGCGTTTGAGGGCCATTGTGGCGGAGGCTCAGAAGGCCAGTCCGCGGGTGTTGGTTTGCCTGTCCATCGGCGGATGGGGGAGTGGCCGATTCAGCGAAATGGCTTGGACGGAGAAGGGTCGGAAGGCTTTTGCGGCCGATTGCGCCCGGGTGGTGGAGGAGTTCGGATTGGACGGCATCGACCTGGATTGGGAATATCCTACCAGCCGGGCGGCGGGCATTTCATCGGCCCCGGAAGACAAGCGGAATTTCACGCTTTTGATGCGTGAAATCAGGGCGGCCATCGGCCCTGACAAACTGCTGACCCTTGCTTCAAGTGCCGGCGCCAGATATATTGATTTTCAGGCGATTCTGCCAGTGATAGATTTTGTGAACGTGATGTCGTACGACATGGGGCGTCCGCCTCGGCACAATGCTGCGCTGTACCGTAGCCGGGTTGCCGGATTTACGGCCGATGGAGCGGTGAAACGGCACCTGGAAGTGGGCATTCCCAAAGAGAAGATTGTGATGGGTATGCCGTTCTATGGGCATGGCAATCGCAAGGAGTATCCCGACTATGTGGACTACAAAGATCAGAAGCCGCCGCTGGAGGGTTTGCACGAGGTGTGGGACGATGAAGCAAAAGTGCCATATTATGCCGATGCCGAAGGCCGGATGGTGCTGGGCTTCGATAATCCGCGCTCCATAACCGAAAAATGCAAGTATGTGCTGGAGCAGGATTTACTGGGCGGCATGTACTGGGAATATTCGTGTGACAATGCCTCTTTGGATTTGGCCCGGACGGTGGCGGAGATTCTGTTGAAGGGGGATTGATAATTGACATAATATTCGTATCTTTGCATACTTTTCATATGTAATATGAAGGGTAGGCAGCCGGGGCGTTAGCTGGATAGCAACCGAACGGCAGAAACCTAAACTTGTTTCGCTTGCCTTTTCGTTACCTTACCTGCCTTTATTTAGCGCGGGTAGGGGAATCTAAGAAGTATGCCTATGTCAACCCAACCTTCCTGGAGCCGAGTGCTCCTCATCACCGGCGGAGCTGGCTTTATCGGCTCGCATGTAGTTCGGCTATTTGTGAACAAATACCCTGATTACAAGATCATTAACCTGGATAAACTCACTTATGCGGGGAATCTGGCCAATCTGCGCGATATTGAGGATCGGCCCAATTACAAGTTTGTGAAGATGGATATCTGCGACTTCGAGGGGGTGCTGAAACTCCTTCAGGAAGAGCGCGTGGACGGCATCATCCACCTGGCCGCAGAATCCCACGTGGATCGTTCCATCAAAGATCCCTTCACCTTTGCCCAGACCAATGTGATGGGCACGCTGTCCTTGCTGCAAGCAGCAAAGGCGTATTGGGGGCCGATGGGATGGAAGATGGCATCCTCTCCTGCCGCTGTAGAAAATTATTTTTCGTGCAGTTGCTCGAAAAACCAATTTTCCGCAGCGAACAACGCCAACGCGCAGGATGCCATCCAATGCAGGTTCTACCACATTTCCACGGATGAGGTGTATGGGGCGTTGGAGATGACGCATCCGGAGGGGATTGAGCCTCCGTTCACCACAAAGGCCAGCTCTGGGAAGCATCATCTGGCTTATGGCGAGCAGTTCTTTACGGAGGATTTGAAGTATCAGCCGCATAGTCCGTACAGCGCCGCTAAGGCCAGCTCGGACCATTTTGTCAGGGCTTTCCACGATACTTTTGGCATGCCCACCGTTGTGACCAACTGCTCCAACAACTACGGACCTTATCAGTTCCCGGAGAAGCTGATTCCTCTGTTCATTAACAATATCCGGCATCGCAAACCTCTGCCGGTGTATGGCAAGGGCGAGAACGTGCGCGACTGGCTGTATGTGGAGGATCATGCCCGGGCTATCGACCTCATTTTCCACAAGGGTACCGTGGCTGAGACATATAACATCGGCGGGTTCAATGAGTGGAAGAACATCGACATCATCAAGGTGCTCATCAACA
>CAMYWP010000106.1 GCA_947302825.1 uncultured Bacteroidales bacterium | reverse complement strand
GTCGTCGGGGACGCGGAGGGCCACCCACACGGCGCCCTTGCGGCCGGGGCCCTTGCCGATAAGCTCCATGATCCAGGCTTCGTTCTTGTCACAGACGGCGAAGGATTCGCCGGTGGCATTGTAGCCGTATTCCTGTACCAGGCCGTGCATAACGGCAATGGCTTCACGGGCCGTGGCGCTGCGCTGCAGGGCCAGCTGCATCAGGGAGAAATACTCCAGATAGCCTTCCGGATTCCTCAGTTCCGGACGTCCGCTCCAGGTGGTTTCCATGATGGAGACCTGTTTCTCGTTCATCAGACCCGTGACGGCATAGGTGTAGGGCACCTGGGCGATGTAGTGCACGCCTTCAGGAGCGTGGCGGTCCCGGATGGCAATCATTTCTCCGGGTTCGTGCGCACCGGCCGGGCTGTAGCTAAGGGCCGATATGAAGCCGAAGCTGTCGCAGTTGTACGTGCAGATGACGCTTCCGTCCACGGAAGCTTTCTTTCCAACAATGAGGTTGGTGCAGGCATCCGTATGGCTGCTCGATGCCAGGAGCAGGGCGGCGGCAAAGGCCGCAGTTACAATCCGTTTCATCATGCTCAAAGTTAGAAAATCTTATCCACAAATGCAAGATTTGCATTTTTCGCGCTGTTTCGCTAATTTTGTAATCTACAACCACAGAAGCATTATGAGAATTCCTGAATCCGAACTCATTATCAACGGCGACGGCTCCGTATTCCACATCCATCTCAAGCCCGAAGAACTGGCCGACAATGTCATCATGGTGGGAGACCCCACCCGTGTGATGATGATCGGCGAATATCTTACGGACATTGAGTTCCAGCATGCCTCCCGTGAATTTGTTTCCACCACAGGCCGCTATAATGGAAAGCGCATTACCGTCATTTCCCATGGAATCGGCCCGGATAACATCGACATTGTGATGACGGAACTGGATGCCTTGGCCAATGTGGATTTCAAAACCCGCGAGGTAAAACCGGAGCACAGGACCCTGAACATCCTTCGCATCGGCACTTCCGGCGCGCTGCACCCCGATATTCCGCTGGGCAGCTACGTGCTGGCCCATCTGAGCGTGGGCTTCGACGGCGTCATGAACTGGTATGCCAACCGTGAGAAAGTGACCATCCCGGAAGTGGAGGAAGCTTTCAAGAAGCACATGAACTGGAGTCCGTACCTGTCTTCCCCGTACTTCGTGAAGGCCTCCAATAAGATCATCGACGTGATGAAGGACGTCACCATCAAGGGCGTAACCATTTCGGCACCAGGCTTCTATGGCCCCCAGGGCCGCATTGTCCGCCTGCCGCTGGCCATGCCCAACATGCTGAAAGACGTAGAAAGCTTCCGCTTCTCGGCCGATGGTGAGGACTACAGAATCACCAACTTCGAGATGGAGAGCTCCCCGCTGGCCGGTCTGGCCACCCTGCTGGGACACAACGCCTCCACCGTCTGCTGCATCATCGCCAACCGTTACCTCAAGAGCTCCAATCCCGACTACCGCCCGCAAGTGCGCAAGCTGGTAGAACTGAGTCTGGAACGCATGTCCAGACTCTAAATCAGAGACTCAGCATAATGTCGTTCAGGAGGCCGCCGGCGGTTTGCCGGGTACCGGCCCCTGCGCCTTGTATGAGCATGGGGGAGGGATAGTCTCCTGTGGTGATGAGAATGGCATTGTCCGTGCCCCGGAGTCCGTACAGCGGACTGTCCGGTCCTACTTCCTGCAAGCCCACTACTGCATGTCCCTCGGCATCTACTGAGGCCACATAGCGGAGTTTGCGTCCGGCAGCCGCTGCGGCGGCGTAGCGGCGGTCGATATCGGCCGGAATGGGCTCCAGCGTCACTTGTGTGGCTTCCAGCGGAATACCGGCCTGACGGCTGAGGATCAAGATTTTACGCAGTACGTCCTTGCCGCTTAGGTCGATGTTCGGGTCCGGTTCCGTATAGCCTTTCAGGCGAGCGTCTTCCACCAATTCTTCCCAGCCGCTTCCCTGGTAATTGTCCAGCAGGTAGTTCAGCGTGCCGGAGAGAACGGCATCCATCCGCACCAGGGTGTCACCGCTCTGGACCACGCGGTCCAGGGTCACCAGCACGGGCAGGGCGGCGCCGGCCGTAGTCTCGTAGCGTAGGGAGACGCCGGCCTTGTGGGCATCGGCCTGCAGGTTGCGGAACTGCGCATAGGTGCCTGAGAAGGGGATTTTGTTGCAGGCCACCACGCTGTAACCGCTGTGGAAAAGATCGGGATAGCGGAAGCCGATTTCTTCATTGGCCGTGCAGTCGATGAAGAGGGCATTTTCCAGCGACAAAGCGCAGAGGGCGTCGATGAACGAGTCCGTCTGGCCGGCTTCCAATAACTCCCTGGCGTGCTGCAAGTCAATTCCCTCCGTGTCGATGATATAACGCTTGCTCCGGGCCAGGCCGCACACCCGCAGCTCCTTGCCGGAGCGTTTGGCAATGGCGGCAGCATTGTCCCGCAGCATCTGCACCAGGGCCTTTCCCACACGCCCGTATCCGGCGATGAACAGGGGAATGACCTGGGTGGTGTAGCGGTCGAAGAATTCGTGGTGGATGGCCCGGATGGCCTCGTGGGCCCGGTCACTGGACACAATCACGGAGATGTTACGCTCCGAGGATCCCTGGGCGGTGGCTCGTACAGGAATGCTGTGGCGACCCAGGGCGGCCAGCATCTGCCCGGTGGCTCCGCTGTGCCCCAGAATATCGTCGCCGATGACGCAAACGATGGAAAAACCCTTCTCCACGCGCAGCGGATTCAGTTTTCCCAGGGAGATTTCATAGGCGAAGCAGGCATCGGCCGCCCGGCGGGCTTTTTCGGCATCGGCCGTGGAAATGGCGATGCACATGGAATGGACGGAGGAGGCCTGCGTGATGAGGATGATGTTGATGCCGGCGCGGGACAGGGCGTCGAACAGACGCGAACTGAAGCCCGGAACACCCACCATGCCGCTACCTTCCAGCGAAATGAGCGCGATGCCGTCGGAATGAGCTATGCCGATAACACCGTCCTGGGAGCGGGGCGGGTTTTTCTCTACCAGCGTGCCCGGTTCGTCTGGGTGGAAGGTGTCTTTAACGTAAATGGGAATACCCTCGGCCACGACGGGTTGGATGGTGGGCGGATAAATCACCTTGGCACCGAAATGGGAAAGCTCCTGCGCCGCCCGGTAGGAAATATGCGGAATGGGACGGGCCGATGGAACCACATCCGGATGTGCGGTCATGATACCGGGGACATCGGTCCAAATCTCTACCCGACGGGCGTGGATGCCCACGGCAAACAGAGCGGCCGTGTAGTCGGAGCCCCCGCGTCCCAGGGTGGCGGGTCTGCCGTCCTGGTCCTGGGCGATGAAGCCCGGCACCACGAACAATTCGGCCCGGCTATGCTGCTCCACGGCTTCCTGCATGCGGCGGTAGGTCTCGGCCGTTTCCACAATGCCGTCCCGCACGCGGATGAGCGTGCGCGCGTCCAGCCATCGGCAGGCAATGCCCTGCGAAAGGAAGGCATCGGTGAGGATGCGGGTGGAAAGCAGCTCGCCGAAACTCTCTACGGCGGCCAGGCTGGTGGCGGGCAGTTCTCCCAGCAGGAAAACGCCCTGCAGAATGCTGGAAAGCTGGTCGAAAAGGGAATCTACAGCTTCCTGGGTCTTGTTCCGATACCCCTCCGGCAGCAGTTTTTCAATGATTTCCCGATGCCGGGCCTGCCAGTGCTCCAGCTGTTCCAGGTAGTCTTCATTTCCTGCGGCGGCCAGGCGGGCCAGCTCGATGAGCCCGTCGGTGCAGCCGCTGATGGCGGAACTCACCACAACAGTGCGGTCGGCCTCCACGGCTTTCTGAACAATGCCCAGGGTTTGCAGCATGGCCTCCGCGTTGGCAACCGAAGTGCCGCCGAATTTAAGTACTTGCATAGTTTATAGGATTAAGGCCGATAATTTGGCAATTTCCAGGAGGAAACCGTCGTGGCCGAAGTCTGAATTGATTTCTACATAACGGGCGCCGGGAATCCAGGCGGTCCAGGTGCGGCCTTCTGCCGGAGGAAAAATCTGGTCGGTGTCCACAGCCAGTACCGTAACCTGGGCCTTGATGGTCTTCAAGGCCGCCTGGACGCCTCCGCGTCCCCGGCCCGCATTATGGCTGTCCAGGGCGTTGCAGAGGCAATAATAGGAATAGGCATCGAAGCCGCGGCGTACCAGTTTCTCGCCCTGGTAGCGCTCATAGGAGGCCACCCGGCGGGCAAACAGGGTATCGGGGTCCGCTTCGGACTGGGTGAGTCCATATCCCCTGAAACAGCGGTAGCTGATGAGGGCCTGCGCCCGGGCGCATTTGAGGCCTTCCCGGCCGCCGTCCAGGCTGCGAACCTCCCGGAAACTGGGATCGGCCTCCAGGGCCATCCGCTGCGCTTCCACCGTGGCTCCCAGGAAAGGGGAGATGCGAGGGGCGGTGCACAGGAACAGGCAGCGGCGGAAGAGATCCGGCTCCATGATGGACCATTCCAGCGCATGGAACCCGCCGTTGGAGGCGCCGATCAATAAGTCTATTTTGTTAATTCCCAAGTATTTGCGAACGGCGATGAAAGAGTTCACCGTGTCCCGGATGGTAATGTCCGGGAAATCCAGCATCCAGGGTTTGCCGGTGGCGGGATTCTCCCGGGCGGGGCCTTCGGAACCATACGCACTGCCCAGCATGTTGACACAGATTACATAATCCCGCTCCGTGTCTATGGTTCGGCCCTGTCCCACCATATCCGGCCACCAGTCTTCAGGGTCGGAGTTGGCCGTTAGGGCGTGACAAATCCAGATGATCCGGCCGGTACGGCCGGCGGAGGTATGGAATACCAGTCGGGCGCTCTCCAGACGGGCCCCGCATTCCAGTTCCAGGGGGACGGTGATTTCCTGCCGGATCATGCTTTGGCGGCGGCTAAGGCTTGTTCCAGATCGGCGATAATGTCCTCCGGGGCTTCCAGACCCACGCTGAAGCGGATCAGGTCGGGGGCAATGCCGGCGGCACGGAGCTGCTCATCGGACAACTGCCGATGCGTATGCGAGGCAGGGTGCAGTACGCAGGTGTGGCAATCGGCCACGTGCGTCTCAATGGTGGTGAGCCTCAAGGCATCCAGGAAGCGGTTGTCGAAGGTGCGGCCGCCCTTGAGGCCGAAGCAAAGCACGCCGCTGCAGCCGTCAGGGACGTATTTCTGAGCCAGGGCGTGGTGCGGATCGCTTTCCAGGCCGGGATAGCGCACCCAGGCCACATCCGGGCACTTTTCCAGCCAGCGGGCCACCTGCAGGGCACTTTCGCTGTGGCGCTTGATGCGCAAATGCAGGGTTTGCAGGCCCAGGTGCAGGTAGAAGGCGTTCTGCGGGCTCTGGATCGAGCCCAGGTCGCGCATCAGATGGGTGGTGGCCTTTACTATATAGGCCGCCTTGCCAAACTGTTTGGTGTAGGTGAGGCCGTGATAGGAGGCGTCGGGGGTGGTGAGGCCGGGAAAACGTTCCGGATAAGCGTCCCAGGGGAAGTTGCCACTGTCCACCAGGGCGCCTCCCACGCTAACGCCGTGCCCGTCGATGTATTTGGTGGTGGAGTGGGTCACGATATCGGCCCCCCATTCAAAGGGACGGCACAGGACTGGGGTGGCGAAGGTGTTGTCAATCACCAGCGGAAGTCCGTTCCGGTGCGCCACGGCGGCCCAGCGCTCGATGTCGAACACTTCTACGCCGGGGTTGGAGATAGTTTCGCCGAAAACCAGCTTGGTATTGGGCTGGATGGCCGATTGAATCTCTTCGTCGGAAGCTTCGGCCTTCAGGAAGGTAATGCCGATCCCCAGCTTGGGCAGCGTGACGCCCAGCAGGTTGAAGGTGCCGCCGTAGATGTTGTTGGCGGCGATGATGTGGTCGCCCACGCCGGCGATGTTGATGACGGCGAAGAGGTTGGCGGCCTGGCCCGATGCGGTGAGGATGGCGCCTACGCCGCCTTCGAGGTTGCAGATCTGGGCGGCTACGGCGTCAACCGTAGGGTTCGCAAGGCGGGTGTAGAAGTAACCGCTGTCCTCCAGGTCGAAGAGACGGCCCATCTAGTCCGACGTCTCGTATTTGAAGGTCGTACTTTGGATGATGGGCAGCTGGCGGGGTTCGCCTTTCTTGGGGGAGTAACCTGCGTGGACGCAGCGTGTATCGATTTTAGACATAAATATGGATAACTACTAACTATTTGCTGTTTGCTGGATGCAAAGGTATAGCTAGTAGAATAATCTTACAAGAGTTTGTAAAAATTAGGAAAATAATTCTATATTTGTCGGTAGAATTAGAAAAAGCGGAAAAAGAAAGGGCTTTTTAGGGCCCTTTGCAGAATATTATTCTTATGAGTGAGATTGTACTGGATTCGGTGGATCTTCAGATCCTGCGGGCTTTGCAGGAAAACGCCCGTCTGACGACCAAGGAACTGGCCGCCCGGGTGAACCTTTCCACGACGCCGGTGTTC
>CAMYWP010000105.1 GCA_947302825.1 uncultured Bacteroidales bacterium | reverse complement strand
TCGGAGGGAACCTCGCCGCCGTAATCGGCCTCCAGCATCTGGGCCATGGCGATGAGGTGATTGGCCTTGCTGTTAGGGTAGGAAACACTCTTCACGAAGGGGAATACTTCGTCAAAGGAAGCAGCAGCCAGGGAGGCCGATGTGGGAAAACGCTCGAACAGGGCCGGGGTCACCAGGTTCACCCTTTTGTCGGTGCATTGGGCGCTCAGAATCACCGCCACCAGAAGCTGGTAAGGGTTGGCAAAAACCAGCTCCGACTGCGCTGCAGGCCGATTCTGGGAGAACCAGCCGATGATGGCGGAATATCGGTCTTCAATGTTCATGGAGATTCTTCGCTTCGCTCAGAATGACAAAAAAACCAGAATGAAAATCAATTCAAAATGACAAAAGTCAGAACAGTCCAACGTCAAAGTGAAAAAGTCACCAGGACTAAAGGATAACGTCAATGCCTTCGTCGATGACTTCCTGGCAGCGCTCGTTCTCGCAGGAGAAGACGCGGCCGGGGTATTTTTCGAAGATGGCGCGGTTGTGGGTGACCATCACGATGGCGGTGCCTTCCTGGTTCAAGTCCATGAGCAGCTGAAGGATTTCGTCGGCGGTTTCGCCGTCCAGGTTGCCGGTGGGCTCATCGGCCAGGATGGCCTTGGGCTTGTTCAGAAGGGCGCGGGCGATGGCGATGCGCTGCTGCTCGCCGCCGGAGAGCTGGTGGGGCATCTTGTGGGCCTTGGTACTCATGCCCACGCTGTCCAGCACTTCCGAGATACGGGCGTCGATGCGCTCCCGGTCTTTCCAGCCGGTGGCCCGGAGCACAAACTCCAGATTGGCCTCTACGCTGCGGTCCGTGAGCAATTGGAAATCCTGGAAAATAACTCCCACGGAACGACGCAGGAAGGGAATGTCCCGTTCCCGGATGGTGCGTAAATCGTAGCCGCAGGCTACTCCTTCGCCCTTGAGCAGCTTGTTTTCGGCCGTAATGGTGCGGATGATGGAGGTTTTGCCGGAACCCACTTTTCCCACGATGTACACGAAGTCTCCAGGCTCAACATCCATGTTCAGACCATAAAGGACTACACTTTCGCCGTTCAGGATATCTGCGTCTTTAAAATGTATTAGCGTTTCCATGAGATTTAATCCAAAATCATACAAATATAAACCAAATTTTTTGTAAATTTGTGAAATTGTATTTTTAGTTGGTTTATAAATACTCGGCATGAAAAAAATACTTGCAGCCACCGCTGCTCTTTTCATGGCTACGGGCCTTTTTGCGCAGAACTGGGAACAAGTGAACAAGCTGTACCAGGCGGGTATGTATTCGGAATCCGTCCGCCTGTTACAAGACAGCAACTCTCCCATGGCGGAAGGATACCGTGCCCTCTGTGCCCTCCAGCTTCGTACGGACAACGCCTACAATGTGGCCAACGCCTTTGTGGCAAAGTACCATGAACACATTCTGGTTCCCCAGGTGCGTTTCCTGCTGGCACTGGATTATTTTGACCATGAGCGCTACGAAGATGCCCTGGTCCAGTTCAACAAGATTTCCCAGAACGATATCCAGCCCTCGCAGAAGGCGGAATACGTGTATAAACTGGGTTACTGTGCCTTCGCCCAGGACGAATGGGACCGCGCCGAAATCATACTGGCCCGCATGCGCACTCTGCCTTATTCGGACTACACAGCCCCGGCCTACTATACGCTGGGTTATATGCAGTATGCCCGAAAGGACTTCAAGGGTGCCTCGGAATGGTTCGAACTGGCGGCCGATGACCACCGCTTCAGCGCCCTGGCCAATTATTACATCCTGGAATGCCGCTTCAACGAGAAAGACTACCGTTACGTGGTCAAATTCGGCGAAGACCTCTTCGATAAGGTTCCGGAAGACCGCCAGCCCCACATGGCCCGCATCATGAGCGAAAGCTATCTGGTGCTGGGCGATATAGAGAAGGCCCGCACCTATTATGAGAAGAACCTCCGCAACAAGGGAAAACTCACCCGGAGCGATCTTTTCTACGCCGGCGAAATCAACTACCTGATAGACAACTGGGAAGGTGCCGTGGAGAACTTCACCCGGATGGAGGACAAGACGGACTCCCTGGGCCAGGTGGCCAATTATCAGCTGGGCTACAGTTATATCCAGCTGCACAACAAGGTGGCGGCCATGCAGGCTTTCAAGGAGGCTTCGGAGTCGTCCTTTACTCCGGACATCCAGGAAGACGCCCTCTTCAATTATGCCAAACTGGCTTTCGACCTTGGCCGGGACACCGCTCCCTTCCAGGAGTACCTGAAGCAGTACGACACCCGGAAGAAAGGGGACCAGATTTACTCCTACATGGCCATGGTGGCCCTCCAGAGCCACGACTACGAAGCCGCAGTGGAGGCCTATGACCATATTGACCAACTGGATCCCGGCATGCAGGCCAACTACATGAAGGCCTATTTCCTGCGGGCCCGGGAACTGATGGAAAACGGCTCCTGGCGCAGCGCAGTGCCGCATCTGAAGGCCGCTGCATATTATAGCTCCCGCAAGGACGGCTTCAACCAGCTGGCCCGCTATTATCAGGCCGAAGCCCTGTATCGCGATAGCAAGTGGGCCGAAGCCCGCACCATCCTCACGGACCTGTACAACCTGTCGGCCCTGCCTCATCGGCCCGAAGGAAGCCTCATTTCCTACCAGCTGGCCTACACCTATTTCAAGGAGGCCGATTATGCCAATGCCCTGAAATGGTTCCAGAATTATCTGGACGGCGACGCCCGCGTAATGGGGGCCGATGCCCAGACCCGCATAGCCGACTGCTACTTCTTCAGCGGCAACTATACCACGGCCGTGGCGGCCTACGAACGCCAGATGGCCACCTATCCGGACCCGGAGAACCTGTATCCGCGTTACCGGGCCGGCGTGGCCTGCGGCCTGCTGGAAGACAACGCCCGCAAGGTCCACTTCCTGGAAGACGCCAAACTGGCCAGCCCGCAGGCTCCGTACTACGGAGAATCCCTGTATGAGCTGGGCAGGGCCTATGTTTCCCTGCGCGACGAAGACGATGCCATCCGTGCCTTCCGCACCCTGCGCAGCAGCACCTCAGACCCGGATCTGGCCACCAAGGCGCTGCTGGAATTGGGCATGATTGCCCGCAACGCCGGCCGCAGCAACGAGGCCCTGGACTATTACAAGCAGGTGGTGTCCCAGGGCGGTGAATACATGGAAGACGCCCTCCTGGCCATCGAAGCCATCTACCGCACCCGGGAGGATCCCGAGGCCTATCTGGATTACATCGACGACTTAGGCGATGCCGCCAAGCGCACCGATGCCCAGAAGGAGGAAGTCTACTTCTCCAGCGCCGAACAGATCTATATGTCAGGCGATTATGCCAAGGCGCAGGGCACCTTGAAGGCCTATTTACAGAAATATCCGCAGGCCACCTTCGGCGCCAAGGCCCGTTTCTATCTGGCCGATTGCTACCGCTTCACCGACCAGCGTGAACAGGCCGCCGACCTTTACCAGGAAGCCCTGGATGCCGGTCTGGACGGCGCCCTGGCCGAAAGTGCCCTCCTGCAGATGGCTAATCTCCAGTACGAACTGGGCAGCTACGGCAAGGCCTACAGCGCCTATCTGCGTCTGCGCGACAAAGCGCAGCTGGAAGCCAACCGCGGCACGGCCCTCATCGGCCTCATGCGTTCGGCCTTCCGCGCCCGCCAGTGGGACGATGCCCTCAAGGATGCCCTGGCGGTAATGAATGCAGAAAAGGAAAACGCCGATCTTCTCCGCGAAGCCCGCTACGTACGCGGCAAGTCCTTCCTGAGCACCAGCCGGCGCGAAGAGGCCCTGGCCGAATTCCAGGTCCTGGCACAGGCTCCTTCCACCAACGAAGGTGCAGAAGCCGCCTATCTGCTCATCCAGGATCAGTACGACCGCGGCCAGTTCGACGGCATCCAGGACAAGGTGTATGCCTTCGCCGAAAAAGCCGGCGGACAGAACTACTGGCTGGCCAAGGCGTTCATCGTGCTGGGCGACAGCTTCGCCGAACAAGGCAATCTGGCACAGGCCAAGGCCACGTTCGAGAGTATCAAGAATGGTTACACGTCCGAAGGTCCGCAGGACGACGTCCCGGACCAGGTGGAACTCAGACTCCGTAAACTGCAGTAAATTATGAAGAAGACTATACTTTCTGCTATTGTTTTACTGGCGGGTGCCAGTGCATGGGCCCAGAACCTGAATCCCACCGTGGAGGTAACCAACGTCTACGCGAGGGAGGCAACAGGCATCGAGAAACCCTCCCAGTTGCTGGAAATGCCGGATTCCGTGCTCCGCTTCAACCTGGACATGGATTATTCGGTGAATCCCACGCCGTATCAGGGCTCCTATGAATTCAAACCCTATCTGGTGCAGCTCCGGCCGCAGCTCCGGCCTTCCGATGAAGGGATGCTTTATGTCCGGGCCGGTGCCGGCTATGGTCTGCATCCGGATGCCACCGTGGTGTGGACGCCGGTCAGGAAGGAGCATCTGCGCCTGAACTTATACGCCGACCATAACTCCTATTTCGGTAAATATCACGAGATTCTGCCGCAGGGCAAGGAATTCCTGCCCAGCGGGGAAGCCATTTACGGCGACCGTTCCCGCACCACGGCAGGACTGGACGGCCTGTTCACCTGGGCAGGCGGCGGTCTGGTGGCCGATTTACAATATAGGAACATGGCCGCACAATGGGGCGGTGACGCGAATCACAACAACACCGTCCAGTTCAAAGCCCGGGTCAAAAGCGCTCCGGGTGCACCGCTGGATTTCGAAGGAGGTACACGCGTGGCCTATATCGGCCTGAAGGGTGGGGACAATGAATTCCACTCCGTGTGGGATGGTTTTGTGGGGACTCATTTCGGCGTACATAAAGTAAAGCTGAACCTCTTTGCAGAGACTGTCAACCAAAACATGCCGGGCCTGGGCAAAGCAGGTTTCGTAGGGAATTTCGGCCTGGCGCCCCATTATCTGCTGAATACCGGGAAGTTCCACATGGATCTGGGCGTCAAGTTCTCCTTCCTCTTCCGGGGGGACGATACTTTTTGCCCGCATCCCGGCGGCATCGTGTTCCCGGACGTGCGCATCTCTTTTGACCTGGCGCAGGATGTAGCGGTGCTGTATGCATCGGCCACCGGCGGCGACAACATCATTTCATACGACAAGTTGCTCTCTACCAACCCGTATATGATGTTCTACGACTGGCGTACGGATAACATGATTACCCGCATAAACGCCTGTATCGGCGGCCGTGGCAACATTGCCGAAAGGTTCCACTACGACCTTAAGGTGGGCTACCGTTGGGACGAGAATGCATGGACTTGGGGCGCAGGTGAGGTGATTCTGAACTATGCATCTTCTGTCTATTCGGAGCTTCCGGCAGTTGCAAGTTATTATCCCCGAATGGGTTATGCCAGCCCGCTGCACACCTTCTACGTGAACCTGGATGCCGGTTACAAGAACGAGAAGCTGGATATCGGCGCCAATGTGTATTACGGCTATACGCCCATTCCGGACCTCCAGGGACAGATTCTGTTTGCTCCGGCTCCCTTCAGGGCCAGCGGTCATGCGTTCTACAACTGGGGCGGCCGCATCCAGGCCGGCATAACGGCGGAAGGCCGTTCCAGGCTGCCCGGCCCCATGATCAGTCCCGGCTACGTAGACCTGGGTGTCCAAGCCCAGCTTCAGATGACCAGACGCCTGGGCTTCTGGATCAAGGGCGGAAACCTGCTGAACCAGGCCATCCAGCGCGTACCTTTCTTCGCCGAAAAAGGTCTCTATTTCACCGTGGGCGTCACTTTCGGCCTGTAGGGTTTTTACCGGTATTAAAAACAGTCTCCTATCTTTGATAGGGGACTTGTTTTTTTATGAAAAAATACTTAAATTTGTATGATTTGGAAAATGGTAAAAAATAGGATAAAAAATGATTGAAAACGAAGAGATGAGAACGGCTGAACAACAGTATTCGGCTAACAGTATTCAGGTTTTGGAAGGCTTGGAGGCCGTGCGCAAGCGTCCGTCCATGTATATCGGCGACGTAGGCGAACGCGGCCTGCACCACCTGGTCTATGAAGTGGTGGACAACTGTATCGACGAAGCCATGGCCGGATACTGTGACGGGATTGATGTGAAGATACTGGAAGACAATTCCATCCGCGTTCAGGACAATGGCCGTGGTATTCCCACGGGTATGCATGAGAAAGAACATCGCAGCGCTCTGGAAGTGGTGCTCACCGTGCTCCATGCCGGCGGTAAGTTCGATAAGAACAGCTACAAGGTGTCCGGCGGTCTGCACGGCGTGGGCGTCTCCTGCGTAAACGCCCTGTCAGACCTCCTGGTGGCCGAAATCCACCGCGAAGGCAAAATCTTTGTCCAGAAGTACTCCAAGGGCAAACCCATCACGGACGTGCAGGTGGTAGGCACCACCCAGGACACCGGTACCACCATCACCTTCCACCCGGATGCCACCATCTTCACCCAGACCATCGTCTACAAGTAC
>CAMYWP010000104.1 GCA_947302825.1 uncultured Bacteroidales bacterium | reverse complement strand
TACCGATTCATCTTCGGTCTTTCCTTCAGCATCCGCGCAACCGCAAGCACGAAGATACCATTGCCGTCATGACCACCAAGGCCGATGGTACCACGGTGGAACAGTATGGTTATGAGATTGAGTTCAAGTACCCGCTCATTGAAGCGGCCTGGGATTCGCTCCGTTTCAGCAGCGTGAATCCCCGTCAGCAGGAAGCCAAGGGAAAGGTTCGGGTGGTACAGGATTCCACCAACCTGCGGCATTACAACATCTACCCGGAGGAGAAACTGATGGTGGGCTACGACTATTATCTGAAAATCCCCTATCGGCGTTTCCGGGACGTAAACGGCTACTACAATGACAGTACGGAACTTAAGGTAACGCTTCCCACCGATGAAAAACTCAGCTCCATTACTCTGGAGCTGTCCAACGTGCATGAGAAGTATATTGTGGACCTGCTCACCGAGAAACGCGACAAGGTGGTGCGCTCCTTCATAGTGAACAAGGATGGCAACGTGGTGTTCCCCTATTTGAAGTCCGGTATTTTCTGCATCCGTATCACGGAAGACAAGAACCGGAATAACCTGGTGGATACCGGCGTGCTGCTGGAACACCGGCAACCGGAAAAAGTGCGTTTCTTTAAAGCGGACGGACAACCGCTCATCAAGGTGTTGGAGAAAGCGGAGATGGTATGGAAAATTGACATGGAGGAGATGTTCCGATGAAAAAGTTTCTGCTCATAATGGCCTTTTTGTTTACCTGTGTCCTATCCCGGGCTCAGGTGAACCTGGAGGCGGAATTTTTCTCCCTGCCGGATACGGTGACCAATGAATACTTGGACAGCATCTCCATCAAGGCCCAGAAACCCAATGATTACTGGATGGTGGGTGTGTATGGCGGAGCGTCGCTCCATTTCGGATACTTCAATCCTTCCAGGCTCATTGATCCTTTTTTCCAATATCCGGTGTATGGTTTTTCCGTGGTGCGTCATTATACCATGTTCGGCATCTATCCCAATATGGGTTTTGAGTTTGGTGCCCAGATGAATTACGAGGGCTACCAGTTCAAGGCTAACAAGGAAACCGGTTACCGTGCCGTAGAATCGGGCGCCTACAGAGCCATGATCAAGGTGCCTGAAGGCTATATTCTTTCCCATTTCCACATAGATCTGGGCGAGTACTTCAAGCTGATAGCCAAGGTGGGTCTGTACGGCGGCTACCGCACCAAAATCCAGCGCGTGCTGGACGAGGATTATGCCGATATCCCCCGGTATCAGGAGTATGTGGACAAGTTCCACGACTACGACAAGCGCTGGACTTATGGTTTGCACGGTGGCGTGGGATTCGGCATTATGGTGAATCCCTTCGAGTTCCACGTGAATGCACAGATCAAATGGGGCTGGAACTCTTTCTGGCAGCCGGATTCGGCCAGTCAGTTCTATTATCGTTTCGGCTATCCGTTGGACGGAGCCATCACCTTTGGCGTTTATTATCAGCTCACGCCCCGTCACGGGCACAGCGGCGCACAGTTGCGCAGGCTGGCCCGGAAGATGGTGGAAGAACAGCAGCAGAACCATGAATAAAGCTATGGAAACCCGGACTGTCCGCGTTGGCGACGTCCTCATCGGCAGCGGCCACCCCATTGTGGTCCAGACCATGTGCAACACCCATACGGCGGATGTGGCCGCCACACTGGCCCAGTGCCGCCGCCTGGCTGCAGCCGGTGCGCAGTTAATCCGCATCACGGTTCCTTCCCTTTCGGACGTAGAGCCTTTGCGGCAAATCCACGATATGCTGCGTTCAGAAGGCATTTCCGTGCCTCTGGTGGCCGATATCCATTTCTCGGCCGAAGTAGCTATGGCGGTGGTCCCGGTGGTGGAGAAGATCCGCATCAACCCTGGGAACTTCCATCCGGATCACGAGAAAGCCCGCGTACTTTTCGGCCAGTTCCTGGAGCGCTGCAAGGAGTACGACCGGGCCATCCGGATCGGCCTGAACCACGGTTCACTGGGCAAGTATATTGTGGAGAAATACGGCAATACCCCGCAGGCCATGGCCCTGGCGGCCCTGGAGTGGGTAGAGATGTGCATAGAGGCCGATTTCTATAATGTGGTGGTATCGCTGAAGGCGTCCAATACCGTGGTGATGGTGCAGGCGTACAGGGAGCTGGCGCGTCTGATGCAGGAGCGCGGTGTAGTCTTTCCCCTGCACGTGGGCGTGACGGAGGCCGGTAACGGCGACAGCGGCCGCATCAAGAGCTGCGTGGCCATTTCCACGCTGCTGCAGGAAGGCATTGGCAATACCATCCGCGTTTCCCTCACCGAAGATCCGGAGAAAGAGATTCCGGTGGCACGGTATCTGGCCAATCGCTACGGCATTCCGGAGGAAGTACAGGTTCGGAAGGACAAGAAAGAAGGCCGATGCCCTTCCGAACCTGCACTTCCTCCGAGGGAAGAGGTCATTCTGAAGGCGGCATGTGATTGGGGCGCTCCCCTGCTGAATCATGAGGTGGACGATATTCTGCTGGAGGATGCTTATCTGAAAGACGAAATCATGCAGGCTTGCAGGCGGCGTTTTTATAAGCCGGAATACATTGCCTGTCCGGGTTGCGGCCGCACGCTTTACAACCTGGAAGAAACCTTCAACCGGGTAAATGAAGCTACCGCCGGCTTCAAGGACGTGGTGATTGCGGTAATGGGTTGCATCGTAAACGGTCCTGGCGAAATGGCCGATGCCGACTACGGCTATGTAGGCGAAGGCGCCGGTAAAGTGACCCTGTACCGTAAACAACAACCCGTCCTCCGGCATATACCAGAGGACGAGGCTGTACAAAAACTTGTTGACTTGATTAACGGAGATTCTTCGCTTCGCTCAGAATGACAATTGTCATCCTGAGGCCTGAAGGGCCGAAGGATCTCTAGTCGGGCAGAATGGCCAGAACAGATTCTACTGCTTTTACTTTGTCGCCAACTTTCACTTTGACATCGGCATCCAGGGGGACGAAGAGATCGATGCGGGAGCCGAATTTAATTACGCCGCACTGGTCGCCGCGGTATTCCATCTTGCCGGGTTCGCTGTAGCATACGATACGGCGGGCAAAGGTGCCGGCAATCTGCTTGAAGAATACTTCTCCGTGATCGTTCACCATGCAGGTGGATGAATGTTCGTTCAGTTCCGACGACTTGGGATGGAAGGCCAGCAGGTACTTTCCCGGATGATATTTATAATAGGTCACCTTTCCAGTAATGGGCCAGAAATTGCAGTGTACATCGAAGAAATCCATGTACACGGAAATCTGGATGCATTCCTTTTTCAGGTATTCCTTCTCATAGGTTTTTTCCACAATCACCACCTTGCCATCGGCCACAGATGTGACCAGGTGAGTGTTTTCGGCCTGGGGAGCCTCCCGGTTGGGCACGCGGAAGAACCACGTAATGAACACCATGAAAATAATCAGGATGCTGCACAGCGGAATGTTCAGCCACAGGGGCGTAAAACGGGCGGCCAGGAAGATGAGCACGGCGCAGATGCACCAGCTTACCAGGATGGTACCGTAGGAATCGTCGTCGATTTTAATCCACTTCATAGGGAGCCAAGGTTATACAAGGTGAAGCAATAGCAAATAAATATAGCCCGTGGGAATGGCGAAAAGGGCGCTGTCGAAGCGGTCCATCAGTCCGCCGTGACCGGGGATGATGTTGCCGGAGTCTTTCACGCCGGCGGCCCGCTTCCACAGGGATTCGAAGAGGTCGCCGAACACGCCCATCACATTCATGAGGGCCGATACAATGAGGCAATGCCAGATAGGGAAAGTGAACAGGCCGGTCCAGTGAAGGATGGCGCCAGTGAGAAGGGCTGTAAGCAGGCCGCCCCAGAAGCCGGCCCAGGATTTCTTGGGCGAAATGGACGGGCACAGCTTCTTGCTCCAGGACTTCTGGCCCAGCAGCATACCGAAACAATACGCACCTACGTCCGAAGCCCAGATAATGCAGAAGAAGGCCAGCATAAGGAGGCCGCTGAATTCCCCGTTCCGGCAAACTACGGCATTGGAAAGGGCCAGGGGCAGGGCGATGTACACGAGCCCTGCGTATAAGTAGCCGGTCTTGAGGAAATCCGTATGGTCTTTCTGCAGGATGGACCTCACCATCAAATATAGTATAAAGACGATGGCAAAGACCACGTATTTATACTTGTGCCCGCTGAAGAAGAAATCATTTCCAAGCAGGAAAAGGACAACGCCCACAACTATGGCAGTCATTTGCAGTTGCTTATAAGACTCCCCCATGGTCATCTTATAGAATTCATACAGCATAACGCCTGTAATGAAGGCGAAGAGAATTACGTAGAGCGTTTCATAAAAAAGAAGTCCTCCCAGCATCACTGCCAGGAAGAGGACTCCGAATATGCTCCGTTTAACGGTACTGTTCATGCCTTGGGGCTTTCTTCTTCACTTGTCGGGAATTGATCGTCGGCCGCGGGTTTTACCTTGGGCCCCAGGATCTTTTCAATATCTTCTGCAAAGATAACTTCTTTTTCCAAAAGGAGGGCACCCAGGTGCATGAATTCTTCCTTATGGTCTTCGATGAGCTTGCGGGTGCGCTCATGTACCTGTGCAACAACCGCTTTCACTTCCTGGTCCATGATTTCGGCGGTATTCTCCGAATAGGGCTTCACCAGATTGTAGCCGCGGGCTCCGGAGGAATCGTAGAAGCTAAGGGCTCCCACTTTTTCGCTCATGCCATAATACTGCACCATGGCGTAGGCCATGCCGGTCATGCGCTCGAGGTCGTTCAGGGCACCGGTAGAAGGTTCTCCGTTCAGGATTTCCTCTGCTACGCGGCCGCCCAGGAGCATGCTCATCTGGTCCAGCATCACGCTCTTGGACCAGTTCTTGCGCTCTTCGGGCAGGCTCCAGGTAAGCCCCAGGGCCTTGCCGCGAGGGATGATGCTTACCTTAAATACAGGATCGGCGTACGGGAGCAGCCAGCCCACTAGGGCGTGACCGGCTTCGTGATACGCGGTGGTGCGTTTTTCGGCCGGTGTCATGATGGTGTTGGACTTGCGCTCCAGGCCGCCCACAATGCGGTCCACGGCATCCAGGAAGTCCTGCTGCTGCACTTTCTCGTGATTGCGGCGGGCGGCGGTAAGGGCTGCCTCATTGCACACGTTGGCAATATCGGCCCCGGAGAAACCGGGCGTATGCTTGGCCATGAATTCCAGATTAAAGTCATCGGCCACCTTGATGTTGCGCAGGTGCACCTGGAAGATTTCCTCGCGTTCCTTGAGCTCCGGCAGTTCCACATGGATCTGACGGTCGAATCGGCCGGCACGCATGAGTGCCTGGTCCAGGATATCGGCCCGGTTGGTGGCGGCCAGTACGATGACACCGCTGTTGGTGCCGAAGCCATCCATTTCCGTAAGCAACTGGTTCAGCGTGTTTTCCCGTTCGTCGTTGGAGGAAAAGCCGCCGTTCTTGGCGCGGGCGCGGCCCACGGCGTCAATCTCGTCGATGAACACGATGCAAGGGGCTTTTTCCTTGGCCTGACGGAAGAGGTCGCGTACGCGGGAGGCGCCCACGCCCACGAACATCTCCACAAAGTCGGAGCCGCTGATGCTGAAGAAAGGCACGTTGGCCTCCCCTGCCACGGCTTTGGCCAGGAGGGTCTTACCCGTTCCGGGAGGGCCCACCAGCAGAGCGCCCTTAGGGATTTTTCCGCCCAGGGCGGTGTATTTCTGCGGATTCTTGAGGAAATCCACAATCTCCATCACCTCTTCCTTGGCGCCGTACAGGCCGGCAACGTCCTTGAAGGTGACTTTTACCTCGTTCTTATCGGCTTCACGCGTGTTGGCCTTGCCGGCGTTGAAGGGATTCATGCCGCCTCCGCCGCCGGGACCGCCCATCCCCCGGTTCATTCCCCGGAACAAGAGCATCCAGAACACGATGAGGATCACGAGCGGGAGGATCATCTGCATGATTTCGCCCCAGATGTGGTCTTCGTTCTTGATTACTACCTTGAACTGTTCAACGGGCGTGAGCTGGTCGTTCAGAGCAGCAAAAGTGGTTTCGGGGTCGAATTTGGAGGAGACCAGGAAATAGAAATGCGGCGGACGGCCGGGAGGATTGCCGCCGGGAAACAGCTCCGTATATTTGGCCAGTTTCTCCGGACGGATCTTTACCTCGCCTTTGTAGTCGTTGCGAACAAAACTGATTTCGGCCACGTCGCCTTCGCGGATCATGGTCTGAACCTGTGTCCATTCAATCTTTTCCGGGGCCGAATTCCGCTGGTTGTTGAACAGCAGATACCCGATGCCGATGAGGATCAGGAAATACAGCCAGGAAAAATTAAAAGTAATCTTCTTCTTTTCTGCCATTTATTCTTCGGTTTTAACGGCGCGTTTGGCCGTGCTGCGCTCCTTGTACTCTTTACGCGGGACATCGGCCCAGAGGTCTTCCAGGCGGTAGAAATCCCGGTATTCTTTCAGGAAGATATGCACCACGATGTTGCCGTAGTCCTGGATGATCCAGAAATTGTTGCCTTCTCCCTGCGAGCGATAGAGCTTGTGTCCTTCTTCTTTCATTTTCTCCGCTACGTTGTCTGCTATGGCGCCCA
>CAMYWP010000103.1 GCA_947302825.1 uncultured Bacteroidales bacterium | reverse complement strand
ACCATCCAGAACGAAGGCACCCTCATTCCCTTCCTGGTGGAGAAGATGCGTTCGCTGGGTACGGCGGCCTGCCCTCCCTATCACATCGCCTTTGTCATCGGCGGCACATCGGCCGAAAAGAACCTCCTCACCGTGAAACTGGCCAGCATCAAGTTCTATGACAACCTGCCCACCACCGGAGACGAGACAGGCCGTGCCTTCCGTGACATCGACCTGGAAGAAAAGCTCCTGAAGGAAGCTGAGAAAATCGGCCTGGGCGCCCAGTTCGGCGGCAAATACCTGGCCCACGATATCCGCGTGATCCGTCTGCCGCGCCATGGTGCCAGCTGCCCCATCGGCATGGGCGTGAGCTGCAGCGCAGACCGCAACATCAAGTCCAAGATCAACGCCGATGGCGTATGGATCGAGAAGATGGACACCAACCCTTCGGAGCTGATTCCCGAAGCACTCCGCCGTCCCGGAGAAGGTCCCAAGGGCATAGAGATCGACCTAGATAAGGGTATCGATGCCGTAAGGGCCGAACTGACCAAATATGCCGTAGGCACCCGTGTAAACCTGAAAGGCACCATCATCGTGGCCCGTGACATCGCCCACGCCAAGCTCAAAGCCCGCCTGGATGCCGGGGAAGAAATGCCCGCCTACTTCAAAGACCATCCCATCCTGTATGCCGGCCCGGCCAAGACACCGGCAGGCATGCCTTGCGGCTCCATGGGCCCCACCACGGCCAACCGTATGGACCCGTATGTAGATGAATTCCAGGATCACGGCGCATCCCTGGTAATGATTGCCAAGGGCAACCGTTCCAAGGTGGTGACGGACGCCTGCCAGAAGCACGGCGGCTTCTACCTGGGCACCATCGGCGGCGTGGCTGCCGTTCTCTCCCAGAGCAGTATCCGCAGCATCGAATGCGTGGAATATCCGGAACTGGGCATGGAAGCCATCTGGAAGATCCGCGTAGAAGACTTCCCTGCCTTCATCCTGGTGGATGACAAAGGCAACGACTTCTTCAAAACCATTGGACTTTAATAACCACAAACCATTGATATGAAATACGTATGCAACATTTGCGGGTACATTTATGATCCCGCTGTAGGCGATCCCGATGGCGGCATCGCCCCCGGAACCGCTTTCGCCGATATCCCCGTGGACTGGGTATGCCCCGTTTGCGGCGTAGGCAAGGACGACTTCTCCCCCGCAGAGTAAGGAGAGTAAGAAAAAATATTCCTATCTTTGCATTCTATGGCAAAGATATGGAGTGACATTGTGGTGCCCATTGCCGTGGCCACCGCCGTGCTGGCGCAGACCGTGGGGGTAGAGGCCTCCCGGGCTTCGCGTCTGCATGCGTGGTTCCCTCAGGTTCAGCGTGATACGCTCAAACAGGATACCCTGAGGCGCGATTCACTGAAGCGTGATACCCTGAAGATTGATACTCTGAAAAGGGACTCGTTGGCACTGGAAGAAGAATTCGACCTCTTTGCCGAGGTACCCCAGGACACCGTTCCCGCCATCACCGCCCGGGACACCATGAAGGTGCCCGACAGTCTCCAAGTCACAGACCCCTTCCTGTACCAATGGTACGTAGCCACCAAGGACAGTTACACCCATAAGGTGGTGGTGGACTCCCTGAAGGCCGCAGGTGACTCTCTCATCTGGCCCCGCGTGGACTCCCTTTACCTGGCCGATTCCACCCTCCAGGCCCAGATTGCCTGGGAGAAGAAGTGGAACGCCATGACCAAGAAGGAGCAGAAACGCTGGACCTATGAACATGTGGAGCTCCCCAAGATCATGCATCGGCAAGACTCCACCCTCAAAGCCAAGGACAGCCTCAAACGCGTGCGTGACAGCATTATCGAAAACACGCCCCGTATCCTGGAAACCGCCTTCCTGCCGGACTCCCTTTACTACAAGCGCTTTGTCACCTGGCGGCACAACCGCCTGTACAACAGCGTAGAAACTTTCCAGTGGGATACTACGGCCAACTACCACTTCTACGACTATCCCGTCATGCGCAAGGATGTGGGTGCCACCTGGCTGGGTATGCCCGGCAGCGCCATCCAGCCCTATAACTTCTTCCTTCGCCAGCAGGAACAGAGCACCAGCTTCTACCAGGGACTGGAAAGCTGGACCTACACGCCCGACGACATGGTGATGTGGAACACCAAAACCCCGTACACGGAGTTGGAGTATTACGGCAACATCCTCAAAAGCAGCAGTCTAAGTTCCGATAACTTCCGGGTATTCACCACTCAGAACATCATCCCCTCCCTGAACGTAGCCCTGGAAATGAAACGCTACGGCGGCGCCGGTACGCTCAAGAACGAGGAAACCAAAAACAACACCTATTTCGTAACCGGCAACTACATGGGCAAGAAGTACCTGGCCCACGCCGGCTTCATCTATAACAGGTCCACCCGTCAGGAAAGCGGCGGTATGCAGGATACCCAATGGATCCGGGACACCACGGTAGACGTACGGGAAATTGACGTGAATCTGGCATCGGCCAGCAACCGCTACAAGAAAATCAGCCTCTTCTACGACCAGAGCTACCACATTCCCTTCGACTTCATAGAGAAACTCCGCCACCGCGGCGATTCCACCTGGGTCAAGGCCGATACCTTGAACACCAACATCACCACCGGCTTTATCGGCACCTCCACGGAATACACCACCTACACCAAGAAGTACGTGGACAAGACCTCCACGGACTTGTCGGACTTTTATAACGGCGTATTCAACATCGACCCCAACAAGAGCGCCGACTCCCTGCGCACCATGCGTCTTGAAAACCGCCTCTTCGTGCGGTTTCAGCCCTGGAAGGAAGATGCCATCGTTTCCAAGGTGGAAGGCGGTATCGGCCACAAACTGCAGCATTTCTACCTGCAGGATCCGTCGGAAGTCCTGTATAAACCCGTCAACCACAAGTGGAACAGCGTGTATGCCTATGCCGGTGTGGAAGGCCGCGCGGGACGCTATTTTGAATGGGACGCCACCGGTCTGTATAATTTTGCAGGGCAGGAGGTAAACGACTTTTACGTCAAGGCCAACGCCAAACTGAACGTATTTCCTTTCCGGCGGCAGCGCAACAGTCCCATCAGCCTGAAGGCGGCGTTTGAAACCCGGCTGCAGACGCCGGATTTCTACCAGCAGCATTTCTATACCAACCACTATAGTTGGGAGAACAAGTTCACCAAGACGTCCACCACCAAGATCCACGCCACCCTGGATATTCCCAAGTGGCGCCTGCAGGCCCAGGTGGGCTATGCCCTGCTGGCCGGACACGTGTATTACGACACCCTGGGCATTGCCCGGCAGCATGCTCCCGCCATGAGCATCCTTACCGTGGGACTGCGAAAGGACTTCGTCTTCGGCCCGGTCCATCTGGAGAACTCGGCCTTGTTCCAAATGTCTTCGGAGCCGGACATCATGCCCCTGCCCACCCTGGCCCTGAACCTGCGCTGGTATGCGCAGTTCAATATCGTGGACCCGAAAGTGCTCCAGCTGCAGCTGGGCATCAACGCCCGTTACACTACGCTGTGGTACGCGCCGTCCTACAATCCGGTGGCCGGTGTGTTCATGCTTCAGAAACAGGAAACCTATGGCAACTGCCCGGTTTTCGACGTGTTCATCAACGCGCAGTGGAAAAAATGCTGCATATTCATTAAACTGGAGAATACCGGCAATGGCTGGCCCATGGACCGGCACGACTACTTTACTGCCCACCGTTATATCCAGACTTCCCGCGTGATCAAACTGGGTATTTCCTGGCCCTTCTACCCGCGCCTGGGTACCCAGAAGACACTCTCCGAACGGGCCGGAAGCGGATTCGGAGGCGGTCGCGACGGTAGCAGTGCCGGTGGACGCAGCGGAGCCGGCGGGTTCGGCGGTGGTGCCAGCAGTGGCGGCGGAGGCCGTAGAAACGCTGCCCGATGAACCGACACATCCTGCCATACTTTATCGGCCTGGTGCTGATTCTCCTCTTTCTTCCGGCCGGGTCCCATCGCACCCTGCCGGAAAAAGCATTTTTATCGGCCCTCCCCTCCCAGGAACATACCCCTGTGAAGATACCCGAAGCCCTGAACCGGTACGAACCCTTGCTGCGGCAGTATGCCGGGGAAATCGGCTGGGACTGGCGCCTGCTGGCTGCCATCGTGTACCATGAATCCCGTTTCAACCACACCGCCCAGTCCGGAAAAGGCGCCACGGGACTGATGCAGATCAACAGCGCCCGGTATTCGGAAGACACCCTGCTAATTCCGGCCGTGAATTTGGCTATCGGCACGGCCTATCTGCAGAAACTGGAGCGGATGTTTGATGCGGCCACTCCCACGGATTCCTTGAAATTCGCCCTGGCCGCCTATAATCTAGGGGACGGCAAAGTAAGAGGGATGGTGGCTCAGGCCGATTCTGCCGGAATGGATCCCACCCGTTGGGAAGAAGTGTCCCGCCTGCTGCCCAAGGGGCATCACACGAGTTCTTACGTGGACAAAGTGATGGAAACCTACTACCAGTACAGCCGGCAGCTTCCGCGCTAGCGCTCCGCCTGCTCGCGCGCCTTCTGATATAACTCCCAGGAATTGAACAGATTCTGCCAGACGGCATAGAGGCCGCCCGCCACGGAAGTGACCGGGGTCATGTAGTTATACCCCAGCCAGATGAGGAAGCCGGTGTTTTTCTGGCCCAGCGCCTGACCGGCCGTGAGCGATTCCACCCGGGAGCGTCCCATCCGGCGGCCCGCAAAAAACTGGAGGCAGGTGAATACCGACACCCCCACGATACCAGCCACAGCTCCCCAGCCCAGACCGCTGTTCATCAGCGCCCGGGTGGCCAGAATCATGGCCAGCGTAAGGCCTACGCCCCAGATATAGAAGGAATTGGATGCCCAACGCATGAGCCGGCGCTGCAGCTTGTGCGTGGTGTAACGGATGGTCCAGGCCACCAGCCCGGGCAGGATAAGGACCGGAAACACCTTCCAGGCAATGTGCCCTACATAGGCCCAGAAGCCCAGCGTGGACGAAGGATTCACCAAAGGAATCACCAGCGGAATCAGAAAAGTAGCAGCCACGTTGATGAGCACCACATAACTTACCGTGGCGGCCAGATCGCCACCTAATTTATCCGTGATGACGCCGGCGGCCGATGCCGTAGGGCAGATCATGCACAGCATCCCGCACTCCAGCAGCATGCGCAGCGTTCCCTCCGTGAGGACCACGCCGGCAGCCAGCGCCAGGAACGCCAGCACCTGCACCGCCAGGGCGCCCACGTGCCATCGGCTCAATTGGATATCGTGCGGGGAAATCTTCACGAACTGGAAAAACAGCAGCAGGGCAATCACCACCCGCTGCCCTTCCGACACCACCGGATGCAGCCAGGGGCCCATTCCATGCAGCGACGGCATAGCACGATACAGCAGATAAAGGCCGATTCCCAGCACGATGGCGCAGGGAAGCATCCACTCCTGTATCAAGCGGGCAACTTTACGCATGTTTGGGGACCCAGGGGCCGATGAATCTGTCCAGCAAGGGGTCGGTCACCCGCATGCAGAGCCCGGTAAGGAAGGCCAGGATGAGGGTCCCTTCGCGGATAACCACGGTGACACCGTTGCCGGTGAGCAGGCCGAAAGCCACCCAGGAGAAAAGGGCAGTGAGAACTACCAGGGCTACGTCGAAGAGCACTTTCACAGTGCCGAAGGGCGTTTTGGCTACCTGGCTCATAACGGCTACGATCATGTCGCCGGCCAGGATCCAGCCCTCCCCTATCACTTCTATTTTGATGCCGATAGCCGTAATGAACACGGACAGCAGGCACAGGAGAATCTGTATGAGATAATTGGTGGACGGGGCGTTCAGGGCATCAAAGAGCCAGATGGCGCCGTCGCACAGATAGCCGAACACGAAAGCCGCGGGAATCTGCATCAGATAACGGAGCTTGAACTCCTTTCCCAACAGAATCACCTGCAGCAGGATGAAAAAAAGGTGTGAAATCCAGGTAAATGTTCCAACGGAAATGTGGGTCCACTTGAGATTCAGGATCACGGGCGGGCATGAAGGCGGGGCGATACCCAGATTGGATTTGACGGAAATACCCACGCCCAGGGCTATGAGGATGAGTCCCAGGGTGGAGATACTGTATCGGATGAGGATATCCTTGAGCTTCATAAAAATCGCTTTCGAGGGTGCAAATATCCGCATTATTGTGTAATTTTGCAAACTGAATCTGAATTCATTAATACACTTTAAATATGAAAAAATCATTTGTAATGATCCTCTCTTTCCTTGCCCTTGCGGCCTGCGCCCCCAAGAACAACGGCGTCCCCGCATTGGATATGAATTCCCTGGACACCAATACCAGCCCCAAGGTGGATTTCTACCAGTACGCTACCGGCGGTTGGCAGAAGAATAACCCGCTCCGTCCGGAATTTTCCCGTTACGGCAGCTTCGACGCCCTGCGTGAACAGGCCCAGGAAAACCTGAACGCCCTCTTCGAGAGCATGACCACCCTGGAGACCACTCCCGGCAGCGTGGAGCAGAAAATCTCCGACCTCTATAAGATGGCCCTGGACTCGACCACCCGAAACGAATCGGGTGCCAAGCCCATCCAGCCCTATATTGAAGAAATCCAGGCTGTGAGCTCAAAGGACGAGCTGGCCACTTTGCTGGGCAAGATGAACCTCTACGGGGAAGGCGGCTTCTTCGGCGCCGGCGTGGAGGCCG
>CAMYWP010000102.1 GCA_947302825.1 uncultured Bacteroidales bacterium | reverse complement strand
CCAACGGCCTGGACAAGGACTTCAAGGTGAACATCGAGGTGAACCACGCCACCCTGGCCGGCCATACCTTCGAGCACGAACTCACCGTGGCCCGCGAGAACGGCTTCCTGGGTAGCATTGACGCCAACCGCGGCGATGCCCAGAACGGCTGGGACACCGACCAGTTCCCCATCGACGCCCTGGATTTGACCCAGGCCATGATGCAGATTCTGCTGAATGGCGGTTTCGGCAACGGCGGCACCAACTTCGACGCCAAGCTGCGCCGCTCCTCCACGGACCCCGAAGACATTTTCATCGCCCACATTTCGGCCATGGATGCCATGGCTCATGCACTGCTGAACGCCGCCGCCATCCTGGAAGAAAGCCCGGTGCCCGCCATGGTGAAAGAGCGCTATGCTTCCTTCGATTCCGGTCTGGGTAAAGATTTCGAAGATGGAAAGGCTTCTTTGGAAGACCTCTACGAATATGCCAAGGCCAACGGGCAGCCCGTTGCCGCTTCCGGCAAACAGGAACTGTACGAAACCTATCTGAACCTCTATGCAAAATAGTCCTTACAGACAAGAAGGCAGTACGCTGTACCTCATCAGTATCGTGCTGGTGGCGGTGATCGGCGGACTGCTCTTCGGATACGACACCGCCGTCATTTCCGGAGCCGAAAAAGGTCTGCAGCAGTTCTTCAAGAGTGCCGGAGACTTTACCTATACGGACGGATGGCATGGTTTCACCACTTCCAGCGCGCTTATCGGCTGTGTTATCGGCGCCCTGCTTTCGGGCCGGCTGGCCCATCGTTTCGGCCGCAAGAAAACGCTGTTTGTGGCGGGTGTCCTGTTCCTTTTGAGCGCCCTGGGTTCTTATTATCCGGAGTTCCTCTTCTTCCAGAAGGGCGTTGCTACCAAGGGCTTGCTGGTGGCATTTAACGGTTACCGCATCCTGGGCGGTGTGGGCGTGGGTCTGGCATCGGCCATCTGCCCTATGTACATCGCCGAGATTGCCCCTGCCCGCAAACGCGGACGCCTGGTGTCCTGGAACCAGTTTGCCATCATTTTCGGCCAGCTGGTGGTGTATTTCGTGAACTACCTCATTATCCAGAGCCACGCCTCAGACCCTAATGTGGTGGCCTGGACCAATGCTGTCGGCTGGCGCGTGATGTTCGTCTCCGAGGCAGTGCCCGCCGGGCTCTTCGCCCTCCTGATCCTGCTGGTGCCGGAGACGCCGCGCTACCTGGTGCTGCGCAAACAGAACGAAAAAGCCCTGGAAATCCTGTCCAAGATCAACGGCGAAGGCCGGGGCCGCAAGATTCTGCTGGACATCATCGAGACCGTGAAGGAAGAACGGGAGAGTCTCTTCTCCTATGGCGTGCTGGTGATTTTCATCGGCTGCATGTTGTCTGTGTTCCAACAGATTATCGGCATCAATGCCGTGCTGTACTTTGCGCCTCGCATCTTTGAATCCATGGGCGTGAGCAACAATATGCTGTTCACGGTGATCATGGGTATCATCAACATCTCCTTCACGCTGGTGGCCGTTTTCACCGTAGAGAAACTGGGCCGGAAGCCGCTCCTGATTACCGGTTCCCTGGGTATGGCCCTGGGCGCCTTGGGCGTGGCTTTGAGTAACGTGGTTTCCATGCCGGCCGTGGTGCCTGTAATCAGCATCATGCTGTACAGCGCTTGCTTTATGTTCAGCTGGGGTCCCATCTGCTGGGTGTATATCTCGGAGCTGTTCCCCAACACCATCCGCAGCCAGGCCACGGCCATTGCAGTAGCGTTCCAGTGGATCTTCAACTTCATCGTTTCCAGCACCTTCGTGCCCATGTACAACATGAAGCTGGGAGCCATGGGAGAGAGCTTCGGCCACTTCTTCGCCTACGCCCTCTACGGGCTCATCTGCATCGTGGCCGCCGTCTTCGTCTGGCGCCTGGTGCCCGAAACCAAAGGCAAGACCCTGGAAGACATGACCGCCCTCTGGCGCAAACCCCTACCTACCGAATAGTAGTTCCCGTGAAATGTAACTATCTTAGTTACTGATACTTACACAAATCCTCCTCCGCATTTTACGGAGGAGGATTTTCATAATGTAGTGATTGTTAACTAGTTCCGTTTCACGCGGATAAGGAGGCTACTTGCTGTTCTTCCGCTCTGCCTCGCTGATGCTAAAGGGGATCTGGTAGTTGATTTGGTTCCTATCTTCAACCGTGAGTTCGGAAAGGGGCTTGCCGTATACTTCCAGAGCCTTCTCGTTGCGGACCTCGTTGTAAACCCGCATCAGCAGTTCCTGCATGTGGGTATAGGCCCCGTAGCTGGTTGCGCGGTCGGTTGCCAGGGAGAATTTGGTTTTTCTGCCATGCTCTTTCAGGAAGCCCTTCGCTATCTTGACCATTTCCTCATCGTCCTGACAGGGCTTGTTTCCGAAGAAGATCTTATCGGCCGAATTGATGCGTATCACAAAGACGTCCTCCCGGTTTGCGCCAGCTGCGGGATCCTGGACCCTGACGGTGCCGCCGAGCGGCATCGGGGGCATATAACGGGTTACGCCATCCTGGCTGTCTTCCCTGATGTAACGAATCTTCAAAGACTCCAGTTTGCGGAGTTCCATCTTCACGTCGTCGATTACGCCCACAGGAACATTTTCAGCGGCTATGATCTGTACTGTAATCTGGGGTTCTCCGGCCTTGTGGGCAGGAACAATGTCCTTGATCTGCTCCTTGGTGTAGATCTTACCGTCTTTTTCCACTTTGCCGTCGGGAAGGACCTTCAGCGATATCGTGGATGTCAGCTGGGCCTTGAAGGAAACGCGGATCATGAACGTTACGGGCTGGAAGAGCACGGTGGCCACGGGTTTGCCATCCTTCATGGCCGGAGTCCAGACAGGGGACTTTTCAATTGCTTTCACAACAATCTTGTCCAGTTGCTCGCAAAGGCTGTTCATAATCTGGACACTGCCCACCTTGCCGTCTTCTCCAATGGTGAACATGGCCACCAGGGTGCCGTCGTAGAGGCAGTCATCCGGGTATTGAATCCGGCTGGTGAGCCAGTAGCTAAAGTTCTCGCTGCAAACGGGGGCCGTGTCAAAGTTCTTGCCGGCAGTGAGCTGGATTTCTCCCACATTGTTCACGTGGATCACATCCTCTTCTTTCACCGTAGCGGGAGCATACTTGACCACGGTCACTTTGTTGAGTACGTACTCGAATTTTTCATCGGCCGATAAATTTTCACTATCTTTGTCCACAGGGACATAGACAGTCCTCGCCTGCAGGCCGAGGCCCAGGCACACGAGCGGGAGCAGATAGAGCACCCGCCAGCCTCTCGCGAGAGGGGATTTGGATTTTGACATCATAGTAATACGATTTTTAAGGATACTGTGATTAAAGCTGTTAGCAACTGAGTAGCCGCTCTTGCTGACAGCTTTTCTTATAAGCAGATATTGATATTCCTTGAGGTTGGTTCCGGCGCGTAGTACGGCGTCATCGGCCTCATATTCATGCAGTTCCTGAAGATCGGCCCGGAGCATCCAGATGGCCGGATTAAACCATTGGAAGGCCGATAGAAGATCTACCAGTAGCAGATCGGCCGAATGCCGGAGGCCGATGTGCGCTTTCTCATGCGCAATAATGGATTCGTGCGGTCCCTCCCAATCCTTTTGCGACAGCACGATGTACCTCATCCAGCTGAAGGGGTCGATGTCCCGTTCGCTCACGATAATTTTGCAGCCGTCTTCTTCCCGCACCAGCGTCCCAAGCAGTACGATTCTGACAATGCTCAGGATCGAAAGTAGGGCCCTCCCCAGCATAACGCCGACGCCAGCCCAAAAGAGGGCGGCGATGGCCGTGGACCACCAAGGAGCCGATGCTTCCAAGGCAGGTGCCATGTCCAGTGTAACGGGTTCCTCGGCCTGTATAAGGACACTCTCTACGGCTTGTGCCAGTTCCATGGGCCTTTGAATGGTGATGATGCAGAATGGAAGTAAAAAAGCCAGCACGGCCGTGCCCACCAGCACCACCCGGTTAAAGCGGTGGAAGGTCTCTTTCCGGAGCATAAGCCGGTAGAACATATAGAAGATGGCCAGAGCCACGGCCACTTTTACTTCATATATAAGGAACGCAGGCATGTTATTTCTCTTTTTCTACCAGTTCAATGAGTTCCTTGAGTTCTTCCACACTGATCTTCTCCTCCTTCACCAGGGCCGAAACGGCACTGAGATACGAGTTGTCAAAGTACTTGTCAATAAGGCCGATAAGCGATTTTTGCTTATATTCATCCCGCGATACTTTGGCAAAGTACTGGTAGGTGGGGCCATACGCCTTATGGTCAACGAAGCCCTCCTCCTCCAGCGATCGCACTTGGGTGGACAGGGTAGAAAAGTGAGGCTGAGGATCCGGATATAATTCCCGTAACTCCCTGACAAACAAGGGCCCTTTATCCCAAAAGTGATTCATAATCACCTCTTCTTTCTTGGTCAGTCGTTTCATAAGCATGTATTCTTTTTTGCAAATATAACTAATTTTTTTAGTTGTACAACTATTTTTTCTAAAAATATGATCGTGAAATGCAACTCTCTCATTCATCGGCATTTACACAAATCCTCCTCCGCAAAACGCGGAGGAAAAAACGTATAAGTCGCAGTGTATCAATTGCTTTCATTTCACGGCTCACAAAGTGGCCCTTGCAGAATTCAAACGAAATATCCATCTTTGTTAAGCGGTTTAGGATGCCCGCAAGTACTGCTACCACGCGTAGTAGAAAAATGATATGCTTATGAAGTACCGAACCTTCAAAAGTGGCATCTTAAATCATTGCTACCAAAGATCGGCCGACCACGGTCTCATTTTTTATTGCCAAAGCGACTATTTGGTCTGGTTTACAATCGTTTGCACTGTCGCGCCCCGATACAACATCAAGATTTTGGGCCTCTGTCCCATGCCAGACCACATCCATATGGCCGTGGTTGCGCGGTCAAGACAGGACCTTTCCCGTTTCATGGCAGAAGTGAACCGGACCTTCTCAAAACTTCAAAATGATGTCTGTCACCTGAAATGGTCCTGGTTTGAAAAACCTTTTGGGAGTGTTCCTAAAGAAGGAAGTAAAAAAGGAAGGACCTGCCTCCTCTATGTAGGAAACAATCCTTCCGAGCGGCAATTGGCAGCGAAGGCCGAAGATTACCGTTGGACCTTCCTGGCCTATGCGGTGAGTAAGCACCCGTTCTCGGAGAAACTGGTTATCAGAAATGCAAGCTGGTCCTTGCGACAGGCGATAATGGAAGTACGCGCACAACATAAGGGTTCAAAACCATTGAAATATAATCTATTGCAAAGAATCTCCAAAAAATTGGACAGTAGGGAGAAGGAGCAATTGATTGACTTCATCATTAGCACTTATGATGTTATAGATCATAAGGAAGCACTCCGCTTCTTTGACGGAGACTACAATAAAATGACCGAAGCATTAGCCATCTCCACAGCCAAGGAGTATGACTTAAACGAATCTTTTGTGGGGTGGTCAGACAAACCCTACGCCAATATGATCCGGACCATAACGGAAAAGTACAAACTGGACGATATCCACGAAATGCTTTCATGGTCCCCAACACAAAAGGCAGAGGCTTTCCGCTTTTTGAAAATGACAACAAATTATTTGCCTGAGCAAATCTCCAGATTCCTTCACTGGTGGGAAAAGGAATAATCCTCCATGCTCTTTTCGAGAGCGTGAAATGTAATTGTTTGACAATTAGCAAGAAAAACAAATCCTCCTCCGCGTTTTGCGGAGGAGGATTTGTACAAGCGCCTGTAAATAAGGTTGTTACATTTCACGCCTCTGGAAAGGGACGGAGACGGAAGAGGATACTGAAGCTCTACAGCAGCAAGTCGGAAACCTGGAGTTTGGGGACGAAGTGGGCGCCGTCGCGGCGATAGTAGTTCAGGGAGTCGCCGGGGGTGGCGGGTACCAGGAAGATGCGTTCGACCGGTTTGCCGATACCCAGGACAGCCAGGGGCTCGGAGGGGAGCTGTAGGGCGGCGGCCAGTTCGGAAGCTTTGAAGTTGAGGATGAAGATGCCGCCCAGGCCCATCTCCACGGCCCGGAGCAGGATGCTCTGCGCGGCAATGCCCAGGTCGATGTCCACTACCCGGCCGGAGGTTGCAGAACACACAACAATATAGGCCGATGGATCTTCGCCGGGGTGCGGCAGGTGCTCCTCCGGGAGGGCGGCGCCCAACCGGACCAAGGGGTGCACCAAGGAAGTTGCATCCCCGTACACCAGCTTGAAACGAAGCGGCTGGGCATTCATGCCGGAGGCCACCCAGGGTACCACTTCCAGCAGTTTCAGCAGATCGGCCTCCGTGACCTCACGGGAAGCATCGTAGCCGCGATAGCTGCGGTTACGCTTCAAGAGACTTTCCAGCGAAGGATGGTTGCGTACCACCTTGGGGCGCGGATTGCGGAGCTCTTCGGCCCGCTTTTCCAGAAAATTATCGGCCATAATGCAACTAAATATCAAAAAACGCCAGGCGGAATTGCCTGGCGTTTTTGTGCGGGTGAGAAGAGTCGAACTTCCACGGGCTAATGCCCACCACCCCCTCAAAGTGGCGTGTCTACCATTTCACCACATCCGCGGAACGGGACTGCAAAGATAGAAAGCATTTTTGAATTCCACAAATATTTTAGTGAATATTTTAAAAGTAAAAATAATATTCGTATCTTTGCAAGCTCCCACGAGTTGGGGCAATACGTATAACTAATTAAAACAGATTCACAATGGCTGTTAAAATCAGACTCCAGCGCCACGGTAAGAAGA
>CAMYWP010000101.1 GCA_947302825.1 uncultured Bacteroidales bacterium | reverse complement strand
TTTACCCACCGGCGGTGGCAAAAGTGTCTGTTTCCAAGTACCGGCGTTGATGAAGGAAGGGATCGCACTGGTAGTGACACCCCTGATCGCCCTGATGAAAGACCAGGTGCAGAACCTGCAGCAGCGGGGCATCCGGGCCATGGCCATCCACACCGGCATGACCCGCCACGAAGTGGACCTGGCCCTGAACAACGCCGCCTACGGCGACTACAAATTCCTCTACCTGTCTCCGGAACGCCTGCAAACCAAGCTTTTCCAGTCCTATCTGCCCGTCCTGAACGTATCATACCTGGTGGTAGATGAAGCCCACTGTATTTCCCAATGGGGCTATGACTTCCGCCCCAATTACCTGGAAATCGGCCAGTTAAGGGATCAGATTGAAGCGCCCGTCATTGCCCTCACGGCCACGGCCACGCCACTGGTGTGCAGCGACATCATGGACCGCCTGCGCTTCAAGGAGCCCAATCTGCTGCGTTCGGGCTTTGAACGGCCCAATCTGAGTTACGTGGTGCGCAAGGCCCAGGACAAGTTGGGCCAGTTGCGCAGCGTGTGCGACGGCGTGCCCGGTAGCGGCATCGTGTATGTGCGTAGCCGGAATCGCGCTCAGGAGATGGCCGATGCCTTAAGGGCCGCAGGGATATCGGCCTCCTTCTATCACGCCGGTCTGGGGGCGGAAACCCGCGCCCTGCGGCAGGCCCAGTGGAAGAGTGGCGAAACCCGAGTGATGGTGTGTACCAACGCCTTCGGCATGGGCATTGACAAGCCGGATGTGCGTTTTGTAGTGCACGCCGACCTTCCCGACAGCCCGGAAGCCTACTTCCAGGAGGCCGGACGGGCGGGCCGCGACGGACTCCCCTCCTATGCCGTCCTGCTGTGGAACGGCACCGATTTATCCCGCCTGAAACAGCTGGAGGAGATATCCTTCCCCAGTCTGGAATATATCGAGGACATCTACCACAAAGTCCACATCTTCGCCGAAATTCCCTACGACAGCGGCATGGGCCGTATGCTGAAATTCGACCTCATAGCCTTTTGCAAGCACTTTTCCCTGCAGCGCGCACCCGCCTGGTACGCCATCCAATATCTGGAACGCGAAGGACATTGGGTACTGGCCGAAGACCTGGATATCCAGACCCGCATCCAGATAGCCGTGAGCCGGCAGCAACTCTATCAGGTAGAACTTCCGGACCCGGCCATGCCCGCCGTGCTGGAAGCCCTCATGCGTATGTATACGGGCATCTTCTCCTTTGCACAACCCATTGACGAAGAAGCGGTTGCCCATCGAAGCGGCGTAAGCGTACCCCAGCTTCGCCAATTGCTGTACGGGCTCAGCGTAAACCATGTGATCCGTTATATCCCGGCCGATCACGCCACCGTCCTGTACATCCAGCACGACCGCCTGCGTCCCGGCAACGTACAGTTGTCCCCGCAGCGGTATCAGCTGCTCCGCAGCACTTACGGAGAACGCGTGCAGACCATGATGGACTACGTACAGGAAGAGGACGAATGCCGCTCCCAGTTCCTGCTGCGTTATTTCGGCCAGGAGCAGAGCCGGCCCTGCGGCCACTGCGACCTTTGCCGCAGCGGAGCAGCCCGGCCTAAGGATCTGGCCCGCAACCTGAAAGAGTGGATCGAGGCCCGGAGTGGAACCTACACCCTCCAGGAGTTGCGTAGCGCCTTTGGTACGGCCGACGATACCTGGCTGCCCGTTCTCCGGGAACTGATTGACAACAAGGTAGTTCCGCCCTATGTCTAATACCAAGGACATCTTGCTGGGAAGCATCCGCAACGGCGGGTCGCTTAGCCTGGGACAGCAGCTCAAGCTGTGCCTCATGCTAAGCTATCCGGCCATCCTGGCGCAGCTCTCCTCCGTGATGATGCAGTACATCGACACCTCCATGGTGGGACACCTGGGGGCGGCGGCGGGCGCGTCCATCGGCCTGGTATCCACCTGTTTATGGTTGTTCGGCGGTTTTGGGATGGCGGTCACCAGCGGTTTCTCCGTGCAGGTGGCGCACCGCATCGGCGCCAACGACTTCGAAGGAGCCCGTTCCGTCCTGCGACAGGCCCTGGTGTGCGGACTGGGATTCAGCGCATTGCTCGCCCTCCTGGGGATGTCCATCTCATCGGCCCTTCCCTACTGGCTGGGCGGCGGAGAAGATATCGCCCCGGATGCAGGCCGATACTTCTTCATCATAGCGCTGTTCATGCCGGCCATGCAGCTGGACTGGATGTGCGCCGCCATCCTGCAGGCCAGCGGCAACATGAAAGTACCCAGCCTCCTGAGTATCGGCATGTGCGTGCTGGATGTAGCCTTCAACTATCTGTTTATCTACGTGTTGGACATGGGTGTGACGGGTGCGGCGCTAGGCAGCGGCCTGGCCGAGATCATCACCGGCATTGCCATGTTCTCCTTCCTCGCCCTCAAGAGTCCGGAGCTGAATCTCCGTCAGGAGAAGGGCAGTTTCCGCCCCACGGCGCCGGTGGTGAAAAAAGCCCTGGGCATCAGCGGCCCCATGGCGCTGCAGAACATCCTCATGCGCGGCGGATACATTGCCTCCACCGTGATTGTGGCCCCGCTGGGAACCATCGCCCTTGCCGCCAACTCCTTCGCCATCACGGCCGAAAGCTTCTGCTACATGCCGGGATATGGCATTGCCGATGCTTCCACCACCCTGGTGGGTCAGTCCGTGGGAGCCGGACGCAAACCGCTGGCCAAGCGCTTCGCCTGGATCACCTGCTTCCTGGGCATGGGCATCATGGGCCTGCTGGCCATCCTCATGTTCGCCTTCGCACCCCAGATGATGGGACTGCTCACGCCGGACACCGACGTAATCGGCCTGGGAGCCCGCGTGCTGCGCATAGAAGCCTTTGCCGAAATCGGCTACGCCGCCTCCATCGTGGCCTACGGCGCCTGCGTGGGTGCCGGCGACACCCGCTGGCCCAGTGCCCTGAACTTCTGCTCCATGTGGCTGGTGCGCATTGTTCCGGCCATCTTCCTCACTCGTATGTACGGCCTGGTGGGCTTCTGGATCTGCATGGCGGTGGAACTGAGCTTCCGCGGCCTCCTCTTCCTCATTCACCTGTACCGCGGCCGCTGGTTGAAAAATGTTTAAATGAATCTCAATATGTTGGCTATCGTTCTTAAAAACGGCAATGACAAGCTCCTGGGAGCGCTCGTTCTGCAAAAAAACAAGGATTTTACGGTGTATCTTCCGGACAACGATCCGGCCGAGGCCGATTATGAAGCCCAGCTGACATTCCGGCACGGCACCTGGCAGGATACCCAGGAACCGCTCACCTGCATCCTGGAAGACGGCGCCCTGCCCGGTCCCGACTTCGTGGGCCAAATCCTGCGCACTGCCAAAAAGCATCCGGAATTCGAGGAATACCATGTGGACCTCGAAAGCCAGAAAGCCTTCCCCAAGAAGGCCGATGCAAAGAAAATCTTCAAGCTCACGCAGGTGGACAAGCTGGATGCCCCCCTGTCCAGTTTCGTCTTCCAAAGCAGCGCGCTCCGGGACAAGGCCGTCACCAAGGCCGATGGAAGCCTGGATCCCCTCCCCACCATCCTGAGCTGCGCGCCGGTAAGAAATGTTTCCGGACTGGATCTTCCCTGGACAGCAGCGGATAATGGGAAAGACCCGGCGGCCGAAGAAAAGAGCGTCCACAACCAACTGGAAATGCTCCGCTGGACCGAGGGCTATTTCGGCGACGACGACTATCCGTTGAGTGTGGGCGACCAGCTCAAACTCATCTGCCATGAACTGGCCCGATTATACCCCAGCTACACAGCTGACGAACTGAAAGAAAAGCTATACGAGTTTGAAGTAACTCAGAAACCCATCCGGAAACTCCGCGCCTCCTGCACCCTGAAAAAGGCCATCAAGGCAAGGGAAAAGTCCCTATAAGATTTTATCCAACCAATAGAAAATGAGCTGGATACGCCGCCGCATGAAGGCGTAGTCCAGCGTTTCCGGCGTGTCGGAGACCTTATTGTTGTTCATGGTGATGCCGGAAGTGAACATGACGGACGGGATCTCGTGCTCCAAGAAAACCCGCTGGTCGCTGATACGGCGGTAGAAGAGTTTGGTAAAATCTTTACTGCCATAATAGTCGAAGCCAAGCTCCAGGCCGATATTCTGGTCCCGGTTCACCCGCTCCAGCGTGCTGCGGCGGCCCGTTTCCTCTTCTGAGAGCATCATGATATAGTTGGGCTGTCCTTTTGTGAGCGGGGCCAGTGAGCAGCCCAGCTGGTCCAGGTTCACAGCCATGGCAATCTGCTCCGGACGCACGTAGTCTCCGCTGACGGGATCCTTTAATCGGCCTTGTTCTATCAGACGCCACAAGTCCGATGCGCCGGCCAGGTTCTTTTCCTTTCCGTCCAGGGCCGCGAAGATGATGCCGGCTCCGTACGTTTTCTTGCACTCCTTCATGTGGAAGAACATCCGCGCCAGTTCCAGCAGCGCGGCCACTCCGGAGGCATTGCTGTCGGCGCCGGGATAGAAACTGCCGCCCAGGGTGCCCAGGTTGTCGTAATGGGCCATCACCACCACATAGCGGCCGGCCGTTCCGGGAATGAGTCCCAGCACATTGCGGCCGAACAGGCCATCCCAGCGGAAACCGTGCAGCCAGGCACCGCCCAGCGGCTCCAGATGCAGGTCCATGAACTGGTCTTCCAGCCAGGCAGCCGTTTTTTGTCCTCCCTCCGTTCCGAAAGCCCGTCCCCCCATATCCGGATTACAGAGCTGCTCCACCGTAGCGCGGATGTTCTCCATGTGCAGCACTGTTTCGGCGTTCTTGGGGCTGATGGTGTAGCGAACCCCCTGTGCAGCCGCCGGAACGCAGGCCGGCAGCAAAAATATCAGCAAAATTTTTAGTATCTTTGTCATTTGGTGCGAAATTAGCTATTTCGTGGCGGAAAAGAAAATTATTTTATGAAAAAGCACGGACACTTACTCTTGTTTGTTCTGGCACTCCTCGTGTCAGTATCGGCCCGTGCCCAGTACGACAAAGAAGTATTCTCTTTCCGCGGCCGCAGCGCCCTGCAGGATGGCCGGCTCAACGAGGCAGTGGCCCATTTCAACGTACTGGCCCAGCTGGATTCCACCGACTACTGGACTTTCTTTTACCGGGGCATCGCCAAGTACAACCTGGGCGACATCCGCGGCGCCAAGGCCGATTTCTCCACCGCCGTGCGCCTGAATCCTGTTTTCACCTCTGGCTACCACTACCGGGCCATTACGGAAAGCCGCACCGGCAACTACGACCAGGCGCTCAGCGACCTGCAGCGGGCCATCGAGCTTCGCCCGGGCGCTTCCGGCCTGTATTTCACCCGCGGCGTGGCGTACTTCCTGAGCCGCCAGTTCGAGCGTGCCGTGGCCGATTTCGACAAATACATCCGCAAGGAGCCCAAGGACCCGGCCGCCTACCTGAACCGCGGCGCTTCCTATCTCTTCCTGCAGGACACCACGCAGGCTTTGGCCGATTATAACAAAGCCATCAAGCTGGACCGCTTCGAGCCCGAGGGTTACATCCGTCGCGGCGGCCTGAATGCCGCCCGCAAGCAATACGACGAAGCCCTGAAAGACCTGAACAAGGCCGTGGAACTGGATTCCACCCTCACCCTGGCCTATTTCCAGCGGGCTATCGTGCGCAGTGAAACCGGCGATCTGAACGCCGCCATGCAGGACCTGAACACCGTGCTCAAATACGAACCCGGCAACGCCCTCACCCTGTATAACCGCAGTCTCCTGAGCGCCCAGGTGGGCGATTACGAAGGCGCCCTGTCCGACATGGACCGCGTGATTGCCATCAATCCCGGCAACGTGCTGGCTTATTTCTACCGTGCCGGCTTCTTCATCGACATGCAGCGCTGGGACGACGCCCTGGCCGATTACAACAAAGCCATCGAACTGTACCCCGACTTTGCCAAAGCCTATATGAACCGCGCCTATGTGGAATTGCAGCTGGGCATGAACCGCGCCTCCAAGGAGGACTACCGCATCGCGCGTACCAAGGTGGCCGAATATGAAAAGGCCACGGCAGGCGGGGCCGATTTCTCCGACACCACCCGCAAATACAGCAACCTGCTGGCCCTGGACGCCGATTTCGCCCGGGGCGGCAATTTCGAAGACGAAATGCTCCGCACCCGCGACGTGGACATCAAGCTGAAGCCGCTCTATCGCTTTGTGCTTATCCAGGAACGCGACGACGCCAACTACGCCCTGGCGCACAAGTACGAAAACCGCCTGCTGGACACCTTCCTGGCCCAGGCGCCGCTGCCGGTGGAAATCCGTTCCGAAGCATCGGATCTGCCGCTCACTTCTCCCATCCTCACCCAGCCCGTCACAGACCCCTTCTTCAAGGGTTTGCAGTCGCTGGGGCTTAAACAGTATTCATTGGCCCTGCAGCATTTTACGGATGCCGTGGAGATGGACAGCGACAACCCGTACGGTTCTTATTTCAAGGCTTTCTATCACATGAACCGGGCCGCTTTAAGGGCCGAAATGATTGCCTTCATCGCCTCCTTCGAATCCAACGTACAGACGCTCACCATGGATGACAAGGGCAACACCCGGGCCCGGGTGCGGGAACAGATAACCCGCGAATACGACTATTCGGAGGCCCTGGCCGATATGGAGGCCGCCGCCGCCCTGCTGCCTGCCTTCCCGTACATCCAGTTCAACCTGGGCAACCTCTACTGCCTGAGCTCCCGCTTTGTCCAGGCCATCGACAGCTACGACAAAGCCATCCGGCTGTATCCCTGGCTGGGCAGCGCCTACTTTAACCGCGGACTCGTGC